>JAQCND010000021.1 GCA_028274765.1 Bradymonadaceae bacterium | reverse complement strand
GCGCTCGAATTCGACGATTACTGCCATCGTCTGATGTCGCGACAGGGGCTCGATTCGTCGACTGCGCGACATCGCCACCTTCTGGAGGGAGCCGAGCGGGCCCTGCGGTTCGGAAAACGGAGTCGAGCCCGACAGCAACTGGAGCGGTTCGAGATGCTCGCCGCCCCTCACGCCGACGAGAGCAACGAAATGCGGGCGCATCTCCTGCAGGGCGAGTTGCTGCTGGCGGACTATCGTTTCGCGGAGGCCTACCGCCATGTCAGGCGAGCCTTCGAGCAAAGTCGGCAGTGTCGGAACCCCGCGCTTGTCGTGCGGGCGCACGAGGGTCTGGCTCGCTGGTACGCTCGATACGGCGATGGCTCTCTGGCCTGCGACCACCTCGATCGAGCCCGCCATCTCGCCCAACACTATTCACGGCAGCTCGAGGGCGGTATGCGCAGTCGACTCCTGGCACTCGCCGTCTGCCTCTTCGGACGCACCGACGCGAGTACTCGAGCCCGCTCGTGCCTCGATGCACTCGAAGTGCTCGTCGAACGCGACAGCCGACCCCATGTTCGAGTGCGTTGGCACCGCGTTCGGGGACAATATCATCACCATCGCGGAGCACGACGGGAGGCATTCGAGGCGCTGGAGCGGGCGCGCTCGACGGCGAGTCGCCATCACCTCGACGGACTCGAACAGATGGTGGCCTGCCTCCAGGCCGAGTTTGCCTTCGGGCACCATCAATTCGAGGAGACCCGGGCCCTCGCCGATGAACTCGCGCGCCGCGAGCCCTCCTCCTCGATTGAGAGACGGGCGCGTGCAGTTCGAGCCGCGGCCCGGGTTCGACTCGACGCGAACGCAGACGAGGCTCTCGAGCATCTCGAGTCGGAGCTCGACGAGGCACGCAAACGCGGCATTCCCCGTTCGATTGTGCGACTTCGTCGACAGTTGGCGATCGCACTCGACGAGCGTGCCCCCGAACGAGCCGAACTCCATCGGCGGGAGGCTCGAGCACTCGAGCATCGCACACGAGCGAGGGGAGCGCGATAGAAGATGTGAGTGGCCCGGAGAGGCTGAAGATCGGTCGAGTTGTCCTCGGCTCATCCCTCGTACCGGAGCCCCTCGATGGGGTTGAGCCGGGACGCCCAGTAGCTCGGACCGAGAGTGGCGAGAAAGCAAATCAGCATGGCTACCACCCCGACGGCGAGAAACTCGAGGGGGCGAATATCTACGGGGAGATGATCGATCATGTAGATACTCGGATCGAGGCCGAAGCTCGTCATCTTGACGAGCCAGGCGATGCCCAAACCCCCGAGCAACCCAGTCACCGTGCCGATCGCACCGATCATCAATCCCTGATAGATGAAGATCTTCATGATGCCCCACTGCGTGGCCCCCATCGCCTTGAGGATGGCGATGTCTTTTTTCTTGTCGAGCACGAGCATGATCAGCGTGCAGACGATGTTGAAACTGGCCACGAGTACGATGAAGCAGAACAAAATCGAGAGGACGGCGCGCTGGAGGCTCAGGCTCGTGAAGAGATTGTGATTGAGCTCGCGCCAGTCGAGGATGCGAAATGTCTCCGTCGGGAGGATTTCCTCGAAGGACGCACTGATGCGATCGACCTCGAAGACCTCTTCGACCCGCACATCGATCCCCGTCACGACGTCTCCTTGCCCAAAGAAGTCCTGAAGCGCCCGGTAGTCGGTCAGCACGAGGCGGCTGTCGTATTCGTGGAAACCGCTCGCGTAGATCCCGGCCACGCGAAACGTCTGATGGGCCGGCTTCTGTTCGCCGGAGCTCCACTTGCCCGGATCGAGATTTTTGAGCGGACTGGTCACCCGCAAGCGATCCCCCGTCTCGAGATCCAGATCATCGGCGAAGGTATCGCCAATCAGTAACTGCGGCGTGGCTTTTTGTCCGTCGGCCGGGAAGCGATCGTAGGTGAGCTCCTCGACCGCTCCGGGTTGTTGGGCGTACTTCGGAAGATCACTGACCTCCGAGAGTGTTCCGGGTTCGATGCCCTTGACCAGCACCCCCGACGTGTTGCCCTCGTTGGAGGCGATCATCTCGTGGAGAATGAAGGGACTGGTCGCCTCGACCCCCGAGACCGACTCGAGCTTAGATTGCATTTCGCGATAGTTGTGAAAGTCGAGTCCGTATCGGATCGCGAGGATGTGACTGTTGATGCCGAGGACGCGATCCTGAAAGGCGCGCTGGAATCCTCCCGTGATGGCGACCACGCTCGTCAACGCCATGACCCCGAGAAAGACGCCGACGATGGCGATCGTCGTGATCGCCGACAGAAAGGTCGTGCGGCGGTCACTGAGGTGGCGAAACGCAATGAAGGATTCGTAGTTGTCGGAGGCCATCGATCTTGGGATCGGGGGGGCTCGAGAGGCGATCCATGTATGACGGGTGTGACTCAGGTCCGTGGGATCTCGACGACGCGTTGTTTGGAGCGCCGGCGGCCCGCCAGCCGATCATCGAGTCGGTCGACCGCAAGCGTCGTGCCACAGCGTATC
>JAQCND010000661.1 GCA_028274765.1 Bradymonadaceae bacterium | reverse complement strand
GGACTCGGTCGCGCTCGACGTCCCGAAAATCGACGTCCGAGAGAAACTGTTGCATCTGCTCGGAGGTCCATTCTCGGTGGGTTTCGGTATCTTCTTCGGTGGGGTTGCGGTCCATCAACTCCATGGCGCCCGTCGGGAGCGTCGTCGCGTGCATCACGACGAGTCGAGCCCCCTCGCGCTCGGCCCAGTCGACCGCATACTGCAGACTGGTTCGACTGCAGGTCGAGAGATCGATCGGGGCGAGGATGCGATCGATCTCGTCGCCGGTTCGTTCCGTCGGAGCGACCAGCACGGGGGTGTCGGCGGCTCGCACCACCTCCTCGGCCGTGCTCCCCAGTAAGACTTGAGCGAGCCGCCCCGCGCCCGTCGCGCCGAGCACGAGCAGTTCCACCTCGGGGGTGTTTTGAGCTTCCAGAATGCCGTCGACGGCGTGGCCGAGGACGATCCGCGTCTCTTCGAGGCGATGTTGCTGATCGGCATCGAGCGTCTCCTCGACAAACTCGTCGAGATGTCGACGAGCCGCCGTTTCGACCCGCTCGGTCATGTTCGGAGGGGTTTCGTCGAGATACTCCCATTTTTCCTGGGGACTATCGACGCAGTGAAGGACGGTCACGGTCGTACGACGGCGCTCGGCTTCCAGGGCGGCGCGTCGAAGGGCCGAACGCGAACGATCCGACAGATCGGTAGCAACGAGTATGGACATGGGTCGAACCTCTCCTGTGCAAACGGTCAAGTCGTTGAATGACGAGATGAATGTCGATGAACAAGGTCAATGTCAGGGGGCTGTAGGAGCGTCCGAATCGGGAGTCCGGAGCGTCAGGAGCGAACACGGGGCGTTCGGAGCAGTTTTCGAGTCGTGCTCCCCAGAAAGAGCTGCTCCAGACCCGTTCGACCGTGGGTCCCTAGCACAGCGAAATCACTCTCCAGATCCTCGACGGCCCGTCGGATGACTCGATGGAGACGGCCGATGCGGAGATGCCCCTCGACATCGAGTCCTCGATCCTCGAGGTCGTCGAGCATGGGACCGAGAGCGTCTCGTGCCCTCGTCTCGAACTGCTCCACAACCTCGGTCGACAACTGAGCCCGTCCGAAAATGGTCGTACCGGACTCGAAACGTACCGCGTCGCTCGTGCGATCTCGTCACGATAGCGTATCCTTCCTTCATTGTAGGCACGCTCCCCCATTTGCAAAGTGGGAGGCAAGGTAAGGCGCAGGGCGATCGCATTAGACGTATAGACAACAGGTCGATAAAACAGCGTTTATGTCTTATCGCCTCGCTTCTCTCGAAAAGGAGTCGCTCGGCGATCGGCCGGCAAGGAGGCTCACGTCATAGACGCGCAGGGGCGCTCCAAAGGGGCGTCATGGGGCGTGAAGCTCGGCGGCCTTTGGAAGCCCCGGCTTCCGGCCGGTTTATATCTGGGGAGACGTGGCTCGCATGCGATTGCCCTCGAGGGGAGGCGACAGTTCGCCGAATCCCGTCGGAGGAGGGAGCTTCGTCGAGCGGCGCATCGTGCTCTCGTTCGTCGAGTCGCGTCGAGGGGGGGACGAGACACGAGCATTCGACGTGAGTCGACTCCTCGACGCCTCCGTTCGAGTCGCGAAAAGTATCTGAAAGACGCGCGAGAACCGGCGACGTTGTCGAGTGACCGGAGGCGTCTACCTTGATGGCAAAAGGATCCACCTTCGATTCGCCTCACGGTACGTGGGAGTCGTCATGTGGAGGTCGAACGTCCCCTATCGAGTGACGATAAGCCTCGCCTTGTGTCTGGCCGCAGGGGCCTCGGCCTGCGCGACGTCTCGAGGCACCCGAACCGGCGAAACGTCCGAGCCCACCCCCTTCTGTGTGGTCACGGACTTGGAGTGGGCGGGACTCTCGGTCAAACAGTGCTATCTCGAATCCGCTCCCACGAGCTTGCCGCAAGATGCTCGCATTCCGTTCGTGGCGACGGCGACGCGCACCCCGATCGGCAGCATATCCAATCCGTTGACCATTCGTGTTGGCGAGGAAGACGGGCGAGGGCGCGTCGTGACGTTTGGAGAACCCGTGCCTGCCGATGAAGAGGTCCCCGACCCACTCGACGAACTCGACGCCATGCGGCGAGAGATGGAATCTCGCCAGTCTTCGGTCATCCCGTTCGACGAGTTCGAGGACGTCGAAGGCGAAGGGACACTCGAGGAAAGTGGCCCCGAGTCGTCGACGGGGGATTGAGAGCTCAGGTCAACCCCTCGGCCGAAGATGAAGCTTCCGCTGGAACGGCGTCCCCCGGCCGGCTTGCCTGAAGGGGCGAGTCAATCAGCGCTCATCACGATGTAGACGAATCGAGTGTATCGATTCGCCCCTCGCGTACGTCGAGCCTGTTGCCCGTGGAGACCGCGTACCACTCGGCATGCGAGCCGAAGGCGACGGTCACGACGTGCCCGTCGTCGGAGAGCTGGAGGGTGTCGGGAGGTTCCTCGCATGCGAGGTGACAGGTCGACGTGCCGAGCTCGCGAGCTCCGACAAACAACGACACTGTCCCGTCGCTTCGCCCGATCGCGATGACCTCGAGGCCGGCCGTACAGACGTCCATGGCGACGACCGGAGCCCCCGTCTCGATGACCTGCTCCTCCGAATCCGCATCGCCGAGACGACGGATGGTGACCTCGCCGTGCTCGTCGGCTCGCACGACGATCGATCCCTCGCGGATGCGCTCGGTCTCATGGGCTCCCTCTGGCGATCGAGACGAGGTGGATGAAGGCCAATCCGGGGAGTCTGCATCACGCTCGGCAGTCCGGACAGCCTCCGGCTCTCGATCGGGCGTCGCGCAGGACGCATCGTCGGCCGGGTTCGTCTCCGATACGCCGAGTCCGTCACGGCACTGTTCGAGCCGTCGAATGACGTCGAGGGCACTTCCGGGACGACGTTCGGGCGATTTGGCGAGCAGGGAAGCCACCAGAGACTCGAGCTCGTCGGGATGCGGACGTTCGGGGGTGACATCCGCGAGCCGGGGGGCGGGTGCTGAATGTTGCGCCCACAGAAGTCGCGAGATGTCGCGATGGAGGAAGGCCGGGCGTCCCGTGAACATCCGAAACAAGAGCAACCCGAGGCTGTAGAGATCACTTCGAGCATCGACCGGTTTACCTCGAACCTGCTCGGGACTCGCGTACATGGGCGTCCCGACGAAGGTATCGGCGCCGGTGTCTCGATGTAACTGCACGAGTCCGAAGTCGATGAGCACGGCGATCTCGTCGCCTCCCCCGACCGGCGATAGCATGATGTTGTCGGGTTTGATATCGCGGTGGACCGCCCCTCGCCGATGGACGTCCCGCAGCCCCGAGGCCACGTCGAGACCGAAGCGAAGAAGCTCGTCGGGAGGAAGGCGCATCTCGCGTTCGAGACAATCCTCGAGTGTCTCTCCGTGCACGCAATCCATGACGACGGCGATGGTCTCGTCGGTGGGGGCCAGCAGATCACAGATATCCACCACGTGGGGACTGCGAGTTCGCCCGAGAATGCGCACCTCGCGCTCGATCCGCTCACAGGCATCGGGGAGGCGCCGATCGGTCGGCATCCCATCGAGATCGACGATCTTGACGGCGAAACTGCGCTCGAGGTGGCGGCGCGTCGCCCGGTAGACCGAGGAGAGCGAACTATTGCCGATCCGTTGCTGGAGAGCATATCGATCGTCGAGCCGACGCCCGAGCCACACATCGCTGCCTCGGCTGGCTCGATCCCACCCACCGTCTGTTGGACGGTGTGCATCACAGTTGGTACATCGCTCGCGGGGGGCCTCGAAGGCCGTTCTACAATGGGGACAGACGTACTCGAGGGCCCGTCGAGGCAGCGGAACCGGAGAGTCGAGGCGGGGAGGCTCTTGCATCGTAGCTCCAAAAAACAGGGGCTCGACCATGGTCGAATGCATACGGGTGCCGTACAGCGAGAGCCAGCCACAACCGGGAGGCGAAGCGTTCGCACCCACCACGCTCGACGTCACGTCCCGGTGTCGTCCAACGCAGGGACGGCAACGAGCTCGAGCGCGACCACGGGCCTCTCGGCGACGATGCCGGAGCGCTGTCGACGCCAACCGAACGCCGGACCTCTCAATCACGAATGCCCGGCGACGGACCACGGGAACCGACGTGTCGCTCGATGCAGACGATACCGACTTTCAGCTCCTGGATCTCTTCCCCCGATGGGACGAGAGGTACGAGCCCGGGTGGCATGAATGTCATCTCACTTTTATTGAACGTAACCACGAGCCACTGGAGAACAAAACCTCATGAATGTGTCACGACTCGTCGACGCTCTGAAGTCCCCCGATGCCTATCCGCACGCGGTCGAAACGGTCGACGTCATCCAGACGCACATGTCGGTCGTCTTCCTCGCCGGCGACTACGCCTACAAGGTCAAAAAGCCGGTGGAGCTGGACTTTGTCGATTACGGCGATCGAGAGCGCCGGTACCATTTCTGCCGACGTGAAGTGGAACTCAATCGGCGCCTCGCGCCCGAGGTTTATCTCGGCGTCGTCGCCATCGTCGAACGAGACGAGCATCTCGAGATCGTCGAAGCCCCCCGAGAGGACGAAGCTCCCCTGGAATGGGCCGTCCACATGCAGCGGCTCCCGGAGTCACGGACGCTCGAGGCCCGGCTCGCCTCGGGCGATCTCCCGGAGGGTCTCTTCGAGCGTCTCGGGACGAGACTGGCCGACTTTCACGCCGAAGCCGAGCAGGGCGAGGAGATCGCCGAATACGGACGCTTCGAGGTGGTCGCGGACAACGCTCGAGACAACTACGAACAATCACGGGACCACGTCGGCACCTCGATTCACCCCGACGTCTTCGAGCGGCTCGAGACCCTGAACGAGCGCACGCTCCAGCGGCAACAATCCCTTATCGAGCAACGCGCCGACGAACGGGTTCCGTGTGATACCCACGGCGATCTTCGACTCGACCACGTCTACCTCTTTCCCGAGCACGATCCGCCTCGAGATCTGGTGATCGTCGACTGTATCGAGTTCAATCCGGCGTTCCGGTATGCCGATCCCGTCTCCGACATGGCCTTTTTGACCATGGATCTGCTCTATCACGGCCATCGCGACCGGGCAGAGCGATTCGTCTCGAGCTACTTCGAGTCGGCCTCCGATCCGGAGGGGCGTGAGCTTCTGGACGTCTATGTGGCCTATCGGGCCGCCGTCCGCGGCAAGGTCGAAGGGATTCGAGCTCGAGAGTCCGAGGTCCCCGAGCAGGAGCGCCGTGAGGCCGCCCGAGCGGCTGCGGGCCAATGGTTGCTGGCGCTCGGCCAACTCGAAGTCCCCCGACACCGGCCCGCGCTCGTGCTGATCGGCGGGCTACCCGGCACCGGAAAATCGACGCTCGCCGAGGCGCTCGCCAACCGCGCAAACGCCGAGGTCATCGATTCGGACGTCGTGCGCAAGGAACTGGCCGGACTCGACGCCGACGAGTCGGGCGGGGACGACCTCGAGGAGGGGATCTATACCGAAGCGTGGTCGGAACGGACTTACGAGGCGTGTCTCGAGCGCGTCGAAGACGCTCTCTTCCGGGGGGAGCGCGTCGTCGTCGAAGCCTCGTTTCGCGATGCGGCCCGGCGACGGCGCTTCCTCGAGGCGGCCCGCACGCTGGGCGTCCCGGGGGTATTCATGATTTGCGAAGCCTCGGACGAGACGGTGCGGACGCGACTCGCATCCCGAACGGACGACGTCTCGGACGCCGACTGGGAGGTCTACCAGCACATGGCCGACGCCTGGGAGCCCGTCGACTCGGCGATCGCCCCCCTAACCGAACGCATCGATACCGAGGGGACGCCCGACGCAACGGCCGAACGGGCCCTCGAGACGCTTCGAGCACGCGACCTCCTCTAAACTCTCTCCTCTGTCAGCATGTCGTCTCCGTGGCGCGACGCATTGAAACACTGGGTAGGAAGCAACGTCGCCGGCACCTTCGTCCTCCAGATCGTCGGACTGGGACTGGGATTCGGCGTGAGTCTGACACTCGCGCACGCCTCGGGGCCAGAAGTCCTCGGCACCTACGAGTACGTACTGGCGATCGTCGGCGCCATCGGGCCGCTCGCCGTCGTCGGCACCGACAAACTCCTGCGACGCGAAGTCGCCGCGCTGGTCGAGTCGGAACGCTGGGGCGATCTGCGCCATCTCCTCGGCTGGACGACTCGAACGACCGCGCTCGTCTCGCTGTCGCTCGCCGTCGTCGCCGGCGTCTGCCTCTACGGTCCCCTCCGCGGTGTCCCCGGCACGGAAGGGGCCACGATGCTCATCGGATTGGCGCTCGTCCCGTTGATCGCCTGGATCCGGGTCGGACGAGGGACCCTCCAGGGGAGGCATCGGGCGGCGCTCTCCCTGCTGCCCGAGGAGTTGATCGTCCCCGGATTTCTTCTGACGGGGCTGGCGGGGCTCGAGATCGCCGGGATCGCACTGTCGTCGCCTGTTGCGCTCGGGTTGCGGCTCGCCGGAGCCGGACTCGGCCTCGCGGCCATCGGGGGGGCGACGATCCGGGCGTTACCCGCCGATCTCTCCCTTCGAGGCGAACGGACATCACGGGCGTCGGAGACCCCGGCGATCGACTGGTGGACGAGTGCGGGGACACTGGCCGTCGTCGCCAGTCTGGGCGCGCTCAACGCCCGCGTCGACACCATCCTGCTGGGATACTTCGAATCGTCGTCGGCCGTCGGCTTCTACGCCGTCGCCTCGCGGGTGGCCGGATGCGTCCTCCTGATCTTCTACGCCATGAACCAGACACTCTCCGGAGAGTTTTCGCGATTGGAGACCGCCGAACGACGCGAGGAGCTGCGGCGCACGGCGCAGAGCGGGCAATGGGTCGTGCTGGCGGTCGCTACCCCCGTCGCACTTCTACTTTTCAGCACTCGAGGGATCTACTTGAGCTGGTTTGGTCCGGGCTTCGAGACCGCCTCGGTCGCGCTCGCCATGCTCATCGGCGGGCGACTCGCCGCTACCGGAACGGGATTGTCGGGGTATCTGCTGATGATGACCGGACACGAACGGGTCGTCGCCCTCGTCGAGGCCGGCGGGATCCTCCTCAACGCACTACTCAACGTCGTCCTCATTCCTCACTACGGTCTGAAGGGCGCCGCCATCTCGACGGCCGGGAGCTTCATCCTCTCGGGCGCCATTCAGGCATATGTCGTTTCCCGACGACTGGGATTCGACCCCTCGATTATCGGATCGGTGCGCGCCCATTGGCGGACGTCGGAAACGTAACCGACGGCGTCGAAACGAAGGGGCTCGCTCACTCCTCGTCGTCGACGTTCCACTCGTTGCGATACTCCTTGAGTTTGTACTGAATCTTCCGAACGCTGACGTCCAGGATGTCGGCCGTCTCCGAGGTACTTCCCCCCGTCGACTCGTAGGTCTCGAGAATCGCGTAGCGCTCGATGTCCTCGAGCGTCGAGCCGGGAATGCGCACGTTGGAATCGCGTCCAAAGGGGGATTCCTCCAGATCGTTGGGCAGATCGTCGAGGGTGAGCGTCTGGTTCGAGGCCAGGACGGTCGCGCGCTCGACAGCGTTCTCGAGTTCCCGGACGTTCCCCGGCCAGTCGTAGCTCTTCAGTGCCTCCATCGCCTCGGGCGTGATGCGCTCGATCTCCTTGTCGTTGGCCTCGGCGTAGATGGCCGCAAAGTGACGGGCCAGCAGGGGGATGTCGTCGCGTCGTGCCTTCAGCGGCGGGAGCTGGAGGTTGATGACGTTCAGGCGGTAGTACAGATCCTCGCGGAAGATCCCCTGCCGGACGGCCTCTTCGAGGTCGCGATTGGTCGCAGCGATGATGCGCACGTCGACGGAAATCGTCTCGTTGCCCCCAACGCGCTCGAACTCACGCTGTTGCAAAAACCGAAGCAGCTTGACCTGGGTGGGTTCGGGAATCTCGCCGATCTCGTCGAGCAGCAGCGTCCCGCCATCGGCTTCTTCAAAGCGGCCCTTGCGCTGGTGGGTCGCGCCGGTAAACGCCCCCTTCTCGTGGCCAAACAGCTCACTTTCGAGGAGATTCTCCGAGAGCGCGGCACAGTGGAGGCGCACGAAGGGACCATCGGCGCGATCGCTTTTCTCATGGATCTGCTGGGCGACCAGCTCCTTGCCCGTCCCCGAAGCCCCGGTGACCAGCACCGTCGCCTGGGAGCGGGCCACCTGATCGATCATATCGACAACCTGCTGCATCGCCGGGCTGTTGCCGACGATGGTGATCTCCGTCTCCTCCATCTCCTGGGGGGCTTCGCGTTCCTCTCGGAGGCGATCGAGCTCGCGGCGCATCTCGATCCGCTCCATCGTCCGCTCCAGCAACAGCTCGACGGCCTCGAAATTGAGCGGTTTGGTCAGGTAATCGTCGGCCCCGGCCTTCATGGCTTCGACGGCGTTTTCGATACTCCCGAAGGCCGTCATGACGATACACGCCAGTTGCCCCTCGAGATCCTGAGCCTTCCGGATCAGCTCCACCCCGTCCATGATGGGCATGCGCAGATCGGTCAGGAGGATGTCGCACGTCCACTCCTCGAGGATGCCCAGGGCTTTGAATCCCTCGGGAGCCGTTCGGACCTCGTATCCGCTATCCTCGAGCAATGTATCGAGGGCTTCACGGGCGCTCCCTTCGTCGTCGACGACGAGGATGTGACCTCGGGAGGCGTTGGACTCATTCATGGCGATCATCGTGAGGGAGGAGAATGGACAAGAGAGGCCGAGGTTCAGACGTCAGAAGTCGGGCCGAGGAAACAGCAGCCGAATGCGATCCTCGTCGCTGTTCGACGCAGTCACTCGTTCGAGCGAGCCTCCGTGGGAACGTGCCACCTCCTCGGCGACCGAAAGGCCGACGCCTCGCCACGAATCCGAATTGGGATGGAGCCAATCGAAGACGTTGCCATCGGCAGCGGGCGATCGGTCGTATTCGCTGAGCTCGAAGATCGCATGCTCCCCGTCGCAGAGGAATTCGATGTGGAGGTTGTGCGCGTATTCGACGGCCTCTTCGGTGCTCTCGAGCAAAAAGCGGAGCCCGCGCCGAACGTACTCGGCGTCGCAGTAGACGTGGTCTTCGCCATCACTCGACATGCGAAGGTCGAGATGAGCATCGCGATGTTCCAGCTCGAAATTCGAGCGGACGGCGTCGAAGATGGCCCAAACCTCGTACCACTGGCGCTCGAGTTCCGTGGAGACGGCGACGTGATGGAGATTCGAGCAGATGTCCTCGAGGCGGTCGAGTTCGCAGCGCACGGTCTTGAGGATGGTCCAATACTCATCGTCCGAATGCGACGCGGAGTCGAGGCGTCGTTCGAGGATGGTGAGCTGGAGGCCGACGGTATTGAGTGGATTGCGAATCTCGTGGGCGAGCCCATCGGCGAGTGCCGGAATCGTCTCGAAAGACTCGACCTGGAGCGAATCGCGACAGGCCTGAAGCACGATGGCTTCCTCCAGGGTCAAGGCACGTTCGAGGCTCTTGAAGAGCTCGGGAGTCGCCTCCTCGTGCTCGGCAAAGATGAGATCGATGAGCTCACAGCGAAGCAGATGGAGGCCGATCCAAAAAAAGCGAGGCTCGAGCCCCGAGTCGAGGTATTGGCGTTCGTGCTCGATACGGTGTTCGAGGTACGTGGGATCGTAAGTATTCGCAAAGATCCCTCGAATCCAGCATTGCACGTCCTCCCAGAGCTGGTCGTCGATGTCGCCATCTACGTCATCCCCCACCTCGGGGAGTTCGGCTCGACATGCTTCGGTGATGTGAGACAAATGCGAGCTCACGAGTGACTCGAGTGAGTCGAGCCTCTCGATGTCTTCACGGTCGAATCCAATCCGTGTCTTCAGATCGCTCAGCAGTTTCATGAAGAAGTCGTGCGCATTGAAAATAATAGAGATCGTCTCTCTCGCCCCCCCCCGAGCGTGAATGCATACTCGATGGGGCTGTCGTCGGCCCTCGAACTGTCTACGCCATCACTACGGTCATTGCATCCATCGAGTTTCACCGTGCATTCCACTCGGCTCGAGCTCCATGACCCTCGAGACGATCGGGACGAGCGATACGCAAAACGTCGCTGGCGATCCCCCTCTCTACGGCAAACATATGGATACAACTGGAGCTCGGGGGTTCGAAGACCGCGTGTCGCGATTTCGCTCTTTTCACTCTCGTCGAGACGAGTCCCCCGATCCCTCGAACGTCTGGGGAGGCCCCCCGCGGACGACGGTTCGAATGGACGACTGTACTTTCCAGAGGTACTGCACGTACTGCCAATACATCACATGTGGTACAGACGATGTCACATCTCCGGATAGAATACCAGAGCCTCCGACGAGCCTTCGAGGACGAGCGCATTGGGTCCGCTCGGATACCGTGAGATACGCCATGGCACGACGCTTGCGGTCGACCGACTCGATGATCGGCCGGCAAGGATGCCGGCGCTCCCAACCACGCGTCGCCGAGAGTCCACGGACCTGAATCACACCCGATCGCACTGGAGATATACGCGACATATGTGCCGGTGTGAGCGTCGTCCGGTCGCCTCACTCCCCCCACAAGGAGGAGCGCTGACGCGACGTGCCAGCATGTCATGGATATCAAGACCTCCAGCGGACGATCGAGTCATGTCGATCGGGCGCAATGACCCTGGAGCGCCAGCGACTCGCCGGCTCATATCCGCGATCGTTCCACCCTTGGGCGATCACCCTGACGAGCCATCGTGTCTCTTCCGCTCTGACCGTCGGGCCGGGGGCGGATAAAGTGGAGCGAGGGACGGCACGAGACGAGCCGCGCATGTCGCAGCCCATTGTCAGGGGAGAGTTCGGTCGAGATTTCGAAGAGGTCCGCGATCACCGGGCGCCCTCCATCGGAGCCCCTTCATCCGCGCATGAGTTCAGCGACGGGCTCGAGCCCCTCGACGTGCTCGGCTACCACCCGAATGGTGGCCAGGATGGGAATGGCCAGCAGCATGCCGATCGTCCCCCAGATCCACCCCCAGAAGATCAATCCGAGCAGCACGGCAAGGCTGTTGAGCTGAAGGTGGCGTCCCAGGGCGATGGGGGTGATGAGATTGCCCTCGACGCCGGTCATTAGAAGATACAAGAGCGCCGATCCCAAGACGGCCGAGGGCGTGCCGAACTGCATGTAGGCGATCAGGGCGGGGATGAACATCCCGAGGACCGCCCCGAGATAGGGAATGAAATTGAGCAACCCCGCGAAGATCCCAACGAGCAGGGCGTAATTGAGCCCGTACAGAAAGAAGACGAAGGCGACGAGAATCGTCAGTACCGTGTTGATGACGAATCGACCGAACAGATACCCCTGGATATCCCGGTTGATGTCGCGGAGGACGTCCAGGACGGCTTCGCGTCGAGCGTCGGTGGTGCCGAGGATGTTGAGCAGTTTGGTTTTGAAGGCCTGGGCCTCGAGTAGAGTAAAAAATAACACGAATATACCGGTCAAGATCTGGGCTAGGGCCCCGAAGATGCCGCTCAACCCCCCGGTCAGCGACGAGGAGAGGTTCATCAGCATCTGCGTCCCCTGACGGACGAGTTGAGGGGCCAGGGTCTCCGACGAGGAGGGAGGGGCACGCTCGCGAGGCGGAGGCACCGTTCGAGCCTCGTCCTGCTCCGTCGTCCCCGGGGGACCATTGCGCTCCTCGCCGTTGGATTCGAGTCGAGCGCGGATGGGTTGGAGGAATCGACGAAAGTCGTCTCGGACCTCCCGGACGCGGTTTTCGATCGCCGCGACGCTCCGGGCCACTCGTGTGCGGTAGCGAGGGAGCTCCGAGCCGAGTCGCCGCACCTGATCGCCGAGCAACACGGCGAGGGCCCCCGTCGAGACGACGGTCAGCAGTACCACCAGCAGGACGGCGGCAATGCGAGGGAAATGGAGATCCGTACCGGGGAGACGGAGTTGCGTGAGGAGACGAACGGGCGGATAGAGAATATAGGACAGAAAGATCGCCAGAACGATCGGCACGAGGATGACACGCGCAAACGACAGAAACGCGATGATCGCGGCGCCGGCGAGTACGAGGAGCGCGCCCCGTGTCACGGGATCGTGTGCCCTATCCAGCATCGTGTGAGTCTCGCTCGCCTCCGAGGGAGATCCGAATGGGTCGTCCTCGGCATCGCGATCGGTCTCAGCGGTCATCGAGATGGTCGGGTATGGGTGCGTCCAGTGCGATCCATATCCCCGTGTCTACCCTAGCCAGGCCGTGATTCCAAGGTTCGAGCTATGTAGCCGGCACGGACGCGAGCCCGGCCGACTCGACGACGCTCCCTGCTCGCCAGATGGCTCGATCGTCGATAAGGATAGCAGTAAGCGAGCAGAGCATTGTTCGGTTCGGCCATTGCTCTCGCCCCGTTTGGGCTCGGATGGGGGTGCATCCCTCCCTTCGATCTCTGGGTTCACGCCCGGAGTTTGGTGCTATCGCCGCCTTCGGCGGCTCCCCAGGCGCCCATCGATACAGGTCGATGAAACAGCGTTCAGCCTCCCCCGGGCACGACCTCTCGGTCGCTCAGGACGTGAACCGTACTCGCTTGAGGGCCTTTCTCGCCCTCCTCTTCATGGAACGAGACGGGCGTCCCCTCCTCGAGCTCCTCGAAGTCGGCATCGACGATGGCGTTTTCGTGAAAATAGACGTGGCCTCCTCCCTCACGGGGCGTAATGAACCCGTAACCGTCGTCCTCGAACAACCGATCGACGATCCCCCGAGGGTGACCTTCGTGAGACTTGATTTGCCCTCGCCGTCGCTCGTTGTATTCTTTGAGCTGGCGTTCGGCCGCTTTGAACGCATCGCGGATGGCGACGTAGACATCCTCGTGGGACTGGTCGCGTTCGGGGTTGCGATTGACGAGGATCTGGTCGCCCGGAACCGAGACATCGAGCGTGACGTTGTAGAGCCGTCCCGTGCGTTTCTTGCGATGGGGAACCGCGATGACGACGCGACAGGAGATGATTTCGGGTACGTAGCGTTCGAGCCGTTCGATGCGTTCACGAACCTTGTTGATGACGGCATCCGACGATTCGATATCGCGAAAAATGATCTCGGGAGACTGTTGCATGAGCACGCTCGAAGGAGGGGAGATCGAATGTCGAGAGACGTTTCGTTCCGACGACGATGAGTAACACCTCCTAAGTTAGCCCGCATCCAGGTGGGATAAACCGACTGTTTTCGCGAGCATCATTCCGTCGTTGCTCGAACCCCCGCCGTGTCTACGTTGGAAAGATGAGATGCGACAATGGATGAGTGACCTCCCGTCGGTACGTAGCGACCGGCGCCCCGCGAGCCAGGCGATATCGATACGATCTCGATTCCTCTCTTGCGGCCAGGCCGCCGTCGTCATCCTCGAATGCGGCTCAGTCTCGGGCGCACGAAACGGCGGGATGGCATCCCGCGTGTGTCGAGCCCCCACCGACGGAACGACGGAGCTGAGCATGACAAGGACGGCCATCCTATTGGGAATCCTCAATCTTCTGCTGCTCGCAGGTCTCGCGGGATGTCGAGAGAACACACCTGCCGTGCCGCCATCGCCCCGCGCCGACGAGCAATGTCCACGGGCGGCCATTCCCGAGATCGTCGAACGCATCCGCCCCGGTGTCGTGACGGTCGTCGCCTCTCGACACGATCCGCAACCCCGCATCCGGCACAAATCCGGCCGAGAGGAGCGCGAGCGAGCTCGGAATGGACCCGACACTCGTCCGCTGTCGGGCCGCAAGGGATTGGGCGCCGGCGTTATCATCGACGAGCGCGGACTCGTCGTCACCAATCACCACGTCGTCGAGGGGCTCGAGACTCTTCGCATCCAGCTCGACGACGGCCGGCGGGCGACCGCTCGTATCGTCGAGGCCGCGCCGAAAACCGATCTCGCTCTTCTGCAGATCACCGAGGAGATGGAGGGTCTGCGAGTCCTCGAATTTGGAAACTCCAGCGATCTCCGTCTCGGCGAACCCGTTCTGGCCCTCGGCGCGCCCTTCGGCCTCTCGGGCAGTGTCAGCCGCGGTATCGTCTCGGGACTCGGCCGAACCGATTTTGGCCTTGCGACATACGAAGACTTCATTCAGACCGACGCCGTGGTCAATCCGGGTAGTTCCGGAGGGCCGCTGGTGACGCTCGACGGCGAGATCGTCGGCCTCAACACGGCGATCATGTCGAGGGGGAGTGGCCACCAGGGGATCGGATTTGTCATGCCCTCGAACATGGTCCGGCGCTCGCTCGAGGCCATGCGGCGCAACGTCTCGACCCGGGGATGGCTCGGCATCACGGCCAAACGTCTGAATACCAATCTCGCCGCCGTCTTCGACATCGACGGGATCGAGCACGGTGTCCTCGTCGCCGGCGTCTTCCGCGCTTCGCCCGCTCATCGAGCCGGTCTGCGCCGGGGCGACGTCATTCTCCGCTACGACGACCAACCCGTTCGTCGCGCTTCAGCACTCCGCCATCACATCGCCTTCTCGGCTCCCGGTAGCCACCACGAGCTCGAGGTGTGGACGCAGGCGGGTCGACGTCGTCGCGCCGATGTCACGCTGGGTCGCTTCGAGTCGACCGACTCGGCGGCCGACATCGAGACCGAATCGCTGCTCGACGGACTCTTCGTCGCCTCGGTTTCGCAGGGGCTCCACCGTGTCTTCGATGTCGTCGAATCCGCCGAAAAGGGGGTGGCCATTCTCGGAGTCAAACCGGGGAGTCTCCCCGACCGCGCCGGGATCGAGGCCGGAGACGTCATCGTCGAGCTCAACCACGAACCCGTCGAATCTCTCGACCAGTTCAAGTCGAAGCTGAAGCGAGAACACCGGCACGTCGTCCTTCTGGTCCAGCAGGAGACGAACGCCAAGTACGTCCTCGCCGAACGCTGAAAGCACGGAGAGTGCCATCATCAGCCGTGGAGCCAGTAGCGGGCACTTGCGATCGAAGGCGAGCCATGCAGCGACGCACGTCAACCTACCGAGCTCCTCGGCGAGATCGTGCGTTGCATCGAGCTCTCATGTGCGATCGCCCGCCTCGAGCACGGAGGGGACCTTGTCAACACTCAGTGGTCGTCGTAGCCTTGAAACGTCACTCCGTTCCTCCCGCTACCTGTGCGTGATCTCGAGCCATGTCGTTCGACTTCGACCCCGACGATCCCTATCGCACGCTGGCGAGCCACGGCGAGTCCGAGCTCGTCGTCGATCGCAGTCGATTTCTGGGGGAGGCCCTTCCCGTCGAGAGCGAAGAGAAGGCGGAATCGTACGTCGAGGCCGTGCGCGACGAACACTACGATGCCCGACACGTCTGCTACGGGTTGCGCGTCGGCCGAGGGCCGCAACGCATCGATCGCTCCAACGACGATGGCGAACCGCCCCGCACCGGGGGCTTTCCGATCTGGCAAGTCCTCGACGGCGAAAACATCACCCACTCGCTGTGTTTGGTGGTGCGGTATTTCGGTGGGGTGGAACTCGGCACCGGACGTCTGAGGCGCGCCTATCGGGAGACGGCCCGAGAGGCCATCGACGAGGCCGGCATCACGACCCGTCACCCCGAACGACGTCTCCATCTCAATGTGCCTTACGAGAGGCTCGACGAGGTCGAACATCTCGTCGACTCCAGCGACTGCGCTCGGACGCTCGATACTGAGTACACCGACGATGTCGCGCTGACGCTGGCGATTTACAGCCGTGATGTCGAGGACTTCTGTGAGCGACTGGGGGGGACGCTCCAGCGTTCGCCCGAATCGTGGCTCGACGACCCTTCGGCCACCGACGGAGAAGACGGCTGAGCGATCGTCGTCACACACGTCTTATCTCGGATACGACCTGCCTTCGTCGATGCGAGAGGCCGCCCGGATGAGATCGATCACGGTCTCTCGCCGCCCGACACGTCGCACACTCGCCCCTGCCGATGTTTGTCGTCCGAGCAAGTCCCTCGAGAGACGAGAAGTGGACGGATACTGCATCGTGGGACGAGATCGATTCGACATCACCCATTTCGCGTTTTACGATCCGGTCGACGCCTTCGCCTCCCGTCTTCTTGACGTACTACAGGAGTGAGCCGCCATGTCGAATCACGATCTCGACATTCCGGTCGTCGATCTCGAAGCGCTAGATAGTCCACAGACCGAACGCCGCCGAGAGGCACTCGATGCGATTCTCCGGGGTTTCGGGCACTACGGACTCATGTACATTCGGAATCACGACGTCGACATCGACCTTGTCGACGCATTCTACGACGCGTTTCTCGAGTTTACCGAGCGGCCCGAACCCGACAAGCAAGAGCTGTCGCGCGGGGATCTCTGGTACCAGCGAGGGTGGACCCCGCCCAACACCGAGGAAGCGGTCGTCGCCGGTCAACCGGATTTCAAGGAGTGCTATTTCGCTTCGCCAGGCGAGGCCGGCGACAAGTTGCGAGCGGAGTTTCCCGAAATTTATGCCGAAAACATCTGGCCCGATGAGGCCGAGGCCTTCCGAGACCGTTATCTCGAAGTCGGCCGCCAACTCCAGCGAGTCGGGGTGGCTCTGCTCCGAGGATGCGCCCGGGCGCTCGAACTCGAGGCCCCTGCCCTCGAACGGCTCGTCGCCGACGGTCCCCACGTCACTCGGGCCCTCCGCTACGTTCCCCTGGACGACGATCAGGTGGGAAGCGACATCCTCTGGGGGGAAGAGCACACCGACTTCAACTGCCTGACGATCTTGCCTGGCGGACGCTTTCTGGATACCGACAACAATCGTACTGACAAACCGGACGAGGATGCCGGACTCTACTTACGGACCCGCCCCACCGAGGAACATCCGGAGGGGCGCAAAATTCAGGGCCAAACCCCCGACGACTGTATCATCGCTCAGGTGGGTCAGCAGTTGGAAGTGCTGACGGGTGGGAAGTTTCTGGCGACCCCGCACGTCGTCGAAGCGCCAGACGCGACCGGTTACTCCAGGGTCTCGATGGCACACTTCGTCCACATGAATGCCCGTGAGACGGTCTTTCCTCTCGAGTCCTTCTGCACCGACGAAGCCGCCGCCCGGTACGGCCCCCCCGTGAAGGCCGGCACCTACAATCGAAAGACCCTCGTCGACATCGGACTCGCCCCCGACGAATCACTCGATCGCCTCGGGTACACCCAGTACAGTCGGCTCGACAGCATGCGCGAGGCCGAAGACAACGCCGCTGAATAGAGGTAGCACGGAGCAAGGAGGGGGCACTCGAGAGAGTCGACACTCATCGACTCTCTCGAGGCGTCCATCGAGCCGTCAGTCGAGCTCGCCCTGCCGAGCTTTCTCGACCCACTCGTCGATTTCGTCCTCGACGACCGAGACGGCCTTGTTCTTGAAGGGTTTGAGAAGCATCGGGATGTCGAGCTGGAGAACGATGTTCTCGTCCGTTAGCTCGATCGTTCCCTCCAGCGTATACCCCTTGACCGAAAACGTCACCTCGGCGTGGTCGTCTTCGACCCAGTCTGCTTGCGGATCGTAATCGGAGAGCTTTTGCTGGTACGACTCGAAGGCCTTCTGAGTCGCCTGTTTGGCGATATCTTTCGAGAGCCCGTGATCGACTGTGTGCTTCATGATGTGACCCTGCGGCAAGAGGAAAAATCTGTCGATAGACATTGAGCCATGGATGGGCACAACTACTACAGCGGCGACGCACTGACAACCAGCTGACCCACCTGATGGAGGGCGGTCGCATGTGAACGTCTCCTTCCTCTCGGTCGACGCTCGCCCCCGACTCCGAGGGGGCATTTGTCGACATGCCAGCAAGTTGCTCACGTCGAAGACGTATCAAGGCGCTTCAAGAGGAACTCGAAGGGATGTCGGGAGAGACACTCCATGGAGTGCCGGCTTCCAGCCGGCCCGGAACGGCGAAGCCCCTCGCAATCGAGGGGCTCTATTCGGCGACGTACACCAGAACGTCGAGAGGGACGGCGAGCTCGAACGCCGAATCGAACTCTCATGCGATCGCCCTCCGATGGAGCCGGCGTAGAACTCGAATTCTCCGGGGACGCTGCTAGAATCGATGTCTTCTCGAATCGTCAGGCGTGCTCGCTCACGGGGCGAGCTCGATGGCGAGCGACATGTGCCGAGGCGGGTCCGGCTCGTCGTGTCAGGGGTCGAACTCATCGAGTTCGCGAGCGCGCCTCTGGAGGGTCTTGGCCTTGTCTTCGAGCTTCTCGGCCTGTTCTTCGAGCCGTTCGCGCTCCTCTTCGAGTTTGTCGATGCGGGTGTCGAGGGTGGAATCATCCTCGTCGTCTTCGGAGTCGACGGCCGTCGAGAGATCGGCTTCGCGTTCGAATACGACCGACGCTTCGCTGCCCTCCGATGCGTCTCCGCTGAAGGTCGGGTTGTCGTTGCCACTCTCCGGCGAACCGTCCGCTCGGGGCGCCGCCTCCGCCCGATCGACGGGGGCGCTATTCTCGTCGCCGACCTCGACGCGACCTCCCCCCGGCGAATCCTGTTGATCCGGGGAGACCCCTCGAGAGGGAGCCTCCCGCCCCCCCGATCCGGTTCCCGATGGCTCACCTCCCCCGCCAGCACTCGACTCGTTCGACTGCTCCGGCGCATCGAGCGTCGGTCCCGAGGACGTGTCGTCGCCACTCGAGTCGCCGGGCGACGCTTCGCCTCCACCGCCCGACGTGTCGTTCGAGTTCGAAGAGCTGTCACTGGTCTCGTGCCGTCCGACGACATGGGGGCGGTTGGCCTCGTCGAAAAACGATTCTTCGGACTGGAACATCTCGGAGCGTCTCGCCAGCGTCTTGGTTTTCTCGAGTTCCTCGAGTTTGGATTCGACTGCCTTCAGGCGTTTTCGGACCTGAGATTCGGTATCTTTGAGTTCGGCGGCGGCCGCCTCCATGCGATCGGGGTGTTTGCCGTCGAGTTCGCGAGCCATCCTCAGCGTCTCGGTAATCTCGCGAGGATCGGGGGCCTCGGGCAAGGGGCTCTCGTACGTCGACTGCAACTTGCGAAGCTCGTTGAGGCGATCGACGAGCGTCTGGCGTTGGTCGAGCGAGACGTCGGCCAGACGAGACTCGTTCGTCGAGATGGCCTCGTCGATGCGAGAAACGAGCTGTTCGCGAAGGGTCTCGATGTTTTGATCGATTTTATCGATACGCTGGTCGAGCGTCTCGAGACGGTCGGTCAAGGTCTGACTGCGGCGCAGGTGTCGCTTGACTTTGTTCCGATTGGGCTCTCCACTCGATTTGAGGCGATCGAGGTCGTCGGCGAGCTCATTGTATGTTGTCTCGATCGATTCCATCTCCTCGATGGTCGCCTCGCGTTTGTCGACGATGCGGCGATAGGCATCGCGCAACGACTCGAGGTCGGCGGACTCCTCCTGGCCGTACACCGGGCTCCCGAGCCCCAACAGCAGTCCTCCCCACAGGCAGGCGAGCAGAACTCGCATTTTGAAGGGGGCGAGAAGCTTCCGCACGATCGGCCTCGTCTCGAACACGACTTGGCCACGACTCGTCTCGAGTTCGTGGCCGGCTTACGTCACGAATACATGCAAATGGCACGCCAGCATTTCAAATGCCTCGAATCAAGTGCTCCCCAGAGGAGTCGACGAGGGCCCGAGCGATGGCTCCTGCGATCGCGGGGAGGGCTCGTGCCGAACGCGCTCTGATCGAGTGGCCCCGTGTCGGACGATGTTGCCCAGTGCGTCGAGCGGTTCGTCTCCGTCTGGACGTTCGGGGCCATCGCGTCCAGGTCAACCATCGCCTCCGGAATGCGGGGCATGTAAAATTTCCGAGGAGCTTCCCCGGGAATATCAGATTTCTGATCACGTGCCACCGTCTCTAGGTCGCTCTCGGACCTGTCGTCAGCTCCCCTCGAGCGTAGAGAACCGACCTTCGTCTCGGTGGAGTTGTCTCGGCGAAATTACATTGCTATATCACGCCTCCCTCGAGCCGCTCCATCGTATCCCATCGACCTCGCTCGTGCCATGCGCACTCGCCCTGTCATCGTCTTCGTCTCGCTTCTCTGTCTCGGGAGTGTCGCCTGCCAATCCCCCTCCTCGTCTGGACAGAGCCTGTCCGAGTCGTCCCCTGCGGAGAATCCCGAACAGCAGGACGAGACGAGCCAATCGGGGGACGAATCCGCTTCGACCTCCTCCGACGAATCCAAGGCCAGTACTGGCAACGCCAGCGAGCTCCATCCCGCCCTCCTCGATCCGTCAACACTCGAGGCTCAGCAAGCTCCCGAATCGTTTCGCGTGCAGTTCGAGACGACCGAAGGAAACTTTGTCGTCGAGTGCCACCGCGAGTGGGCGCCCATCGGCGTCGATCGCTTCTACAATCTGGTGCGCATCGGATTTTACGAGGACGTCGCGTTTTTCCGGGTGATCGAGAATTTCATGGCACAGTTTGGACTGCACGGCGACCCGCGCGTCAACGAGGCCTGGCGCGACGAGACGATTCAGGACGACCCCGTCGAGAAGTCCAACAAGGAGGGATACGTGACCTTCGCCATGGGCAAGGAGCCGAACAGCCGGAGCACTCAGATTTTCATCAACTACACCGACAATTCGAAGCTCGACGAGATGGGATTCGCCCCGATCGGGCAAGTCGTCGAGGGGATGGACGTGGTTCGGTCGATTCACGCCGGATACGGCGATGGCCCGCCCCGCGGCAACGGCCCCGATCAGCAGGCCATCGTCAAAAAGGGGAACGCCTATCTCGACGAGGAATTTCCTCGGCTCGATGACATCGAACAGGCGACGATCGTCGATGGCTCCGCCTCCGATCGAGACAGCGCCGAGTAAGAAACAAAGCTTTTGATCGGCTCGAGAGCAAGCCCTCTCTCGGGGGCGACGTTTGCTTTATGAGAGCGTTACAATCGGCGTTTCAGTCGTCGTCTCGTCGACCGTGACGAAGAGATGTTCGTACTCGGGCGAGATCACGGCGACCAACTCGTGTCGTCGCTCGATGAGACCGGCGAGCTCGTCGAGATAATCCTCTCGGAAGCTGGTGTAGGCCACTCGCTCCGGATAGCGGATGCGATCTTCGGCCTCTCGGGCGTATCGACGCAGAACGTGGGGGTTGGGTTTGACGATCTGGATGGTGCATCGGTCGTTGCGGCGGGTGATGCGATCGAGTTTGTCAATTTTCGTGGTTCCGCACTCGATCCACTGGACGGGCTCGCCGCGGTCGTCGAATCGGACGAGATCCGGTTTGTAGTGCTGATCGGCCGACACCTCGACTTCGAGATCGGGGTGGTAGAAGAGGAGATGGGAGAGCAGTTTCATCAGGACGTGCTCGAGTGACTCGCCGCTCTTTTTTACCAAAAAGAGGCGCGCGTCGCTCTCGTACCACCCCCGTGGTTCGTGGGTGAGCACGAGATCAAACGTCAAATTGCGTCGGAGGTGTCGAATGAGCGGAGTGACGGATGGAGGTCAATCCGAACGCTCGTCGTCATCGTCGTCGTAGACGTCGGCCGCGAACATCTGCTGGGTCTCGTCGGAATCCGGCAGCGATTCTTCTCTTTCGGGACGCTCGGGCTGCTTGCGTTGGACACTCTCGCCCGCTCGGGAGCTGGTTTCGTCGCGTCCAGTCTCGTCGCGTCCGTTCGGGGCTTCGGGCTCGAGATCCTGGAGAGCTACGGACTCGTCGGCATCGGACCTCGCATCCTCCTCGAACGCGGGTGTGTCGAGCACTGCTAGTTCGTCGCGATCTTCGGACTGTGGAGCTTCGGGATCGGCCTTCTCGAGGACAGCATCGATGCGTCCCTCCAGCGTGTTGGCGGTCGTCTCGCCTTGGCGAAGGGCCGGGAACGTGTAGAGTTTTTGGCCCTGGCCCGAGCTGATATCGAGACTGGCAGCCCCGCGCTGGACAAACTCGTCGAGATAGGTTTCGGCTTCTTCCAGTGTATATGGAGTCTCCATGGCCAGCTTTGAGACGGTGATCTCGCCGTCTCGATCGTCGGCGAGCTCCAGAACCTGTCGCTGCCACGCCTCGCGTTTGGCTTTCTCCTTGGCCTCGTGGCCCCACCCTCGAAATGCCAGCACGAGGAGCGCCACCCCGGCCGCTGCAAATACGGCCCCGACGAAGGCAGCTCCGAACGTCCCCTCTTCGACGGGTTTTTGGTTGAACACCTCGATGATCGCCATGACGGGGCAAAATCCACACCCCGCCGTGAGACACGTGCCGACGAGTCCGGAGACGATGCGAAGGGGGCCTTCGTTGTCGGATAGAAAGGACATGGTGGCGTACTCGTACGAATGGAATCGTAGCGACGTCGTTTACAGTATGATGCGTCCGCGAGTCTCTGACAATGTTCCCACTCGAGTTCGGAAGCCGATCGCATGTGAACATGTCCTCTCGCGTCGTCGCCTCGCGCCTCCCCGCAAGGAATCGCTCGGCGATCGGGCAGCGGGGCGTCATGGGGTGTGAAACTTGGCCGCTTTTTGGAGCGCTGGCTCTCAGCCGGCTTGTATCTGGAGAGACGTGGCTCGAATGCGATTGCCCTCGTCGCTGCCATCTAGCGGCCGGGCGGTAGACGTGTTATCCGCATGCGATGGGCTTTGGTCTCCTTCGAACCTGGAGAGACGAATGCTCCGCCCCATTTTCGGTCGTTTCTCGATACTGTGCCTGTGTCTCATCGTCTCGCCACTTCTCGAGGGATGTGGGGGCGACAGCGAATCGGACGACGCCGGTCCGACCTTCAACCGCGACGCCTGCGCCTCGCTGGTCGCGCCTCAGCGCATGGGATTTCGCTGGGAGACACTCAACCACCGCGTCTCGCTGTGGTCGGTCGGGCTCGAACGCGACGGATGCAAGCCTCGATCGCTGGAGGCCGGCGTCGTCGGAGGCAATTTCTCGACGGGCGAAGGCCCGGCCATCTCCGATACCCCTTCGCTGAAATACGGCTTCCAGTCGTATCGAGCCGACTCCCCCGATCCCATCGGGGTAGCCCATCGTACCTTCGCCTCGACCCTCGGAGATACGCGCCAGGTCGAAAAGACCGTTACGTTCCAACGGGAGTCCCTGGAGCTAGAGCACTACGAGCGCATCGTGCCCATCCTGGAGGGATTCGAGTTTCGGACTGACGTCGAGCAGTCCGACACTTACGCCGAGGACTACAACCCGGCCCGGGGTTACACGCTAGCCGGAATCGGGGTGTCGGTAGAAGTCGTCGAACAGTCGTCGTCTCGGGTGCACCTCCGATATCGAATTCGCTTTCAGCCCGGGGCTTCCGCCGACCGACTCGAACACAACCGGGCCGTTCCGAAGGCGAGGATCGGGGCTCGACTGGAGGTCGCGCTGATCGGGACGCCCTCTGGACGCGTTCGGACCGGCTCGACCGACTACGAACTCGCCTACGAGAAGCCCGAGCCGGGAGAGGAGTCGCTCGAACGACCGTCTGCCGAACAGGCTCGGATCGAACTATCGGGTCAATCGGGGGGACCGCGTGGATTCTGGGGGCTTCAGCGTTTCGACGTGCAGCTCGAGGCCGATGTGACGTGCGACCGCAACGGCGACTGTCCGAAGGGCGATACGTGCCAGCAGTCGTCGTCTCAGTGCCGACAGACGTTCGGGCCGCCCGGGTTCTACATGCGGGAGCTGACGGTCGACCTCACTCGGGAGAGCTACGATGCCGAGACGGGCCGGGCGGCTTTTCAGCTCGAGGGATTCGCCTCGAACACCAGCGACTTCGTCTCGTTTTACTCGTTGCGCTCTCAGGTGAGCGGGCGGATGGCCTGGTTTCAGGTGGGGGGAGCGGGCGAACCGAGGCGTTTCGAACGCACGTTCGAGACGGGGCGCACCTCGTTCGACTGGGCGAGTCTGCCATGAGACATGCCCGATCCGCCGAGCCCTCCGTCGAAGACTCGGCGGCTTGCGGTATAGTTGGACGGAGACGGACGAAGCCGAGCCCCCCGAGCGGCGATCTCCGACTCGACCCGTTGCAGGTAGTCACGTCAGTTCGACGCATCGGTCTGCTGGAGGGTCACGACGAAAGCATAGCCGTCGGGGCCGGCGGCGCGTTGTTCCTGGAACGACATGCCACTCTTGCTGACCGAGAAGGTCGGAGGGAGTGTGGCGTCGAAGTCCGGAACGATGGCGAGGCCCGCCGCGGATGTCGAGGCGCTCGAGCCCGATTCGGCGCTTTGGAAGTCCGGGCTCGGATAGACGATGTTCTGGAGGTCGCTTCCTCCCTCTTGAATTTGAGCATCCTCGACCGGCTCGCCGTCGGAGTCGACCACCCGAAACAGAATGAAGCCCGTCTCGATCAATTCGCCGGCGCCCGTGTCGTAGTCTCCGAGCTCGTCGGCCACCAGATTGGCGAACGTCTCCTCGGTCTGATTGTCGATCGCATAGAGGACACTCCCCGGATTCTCTTCTTCGAGGTCGCCGGTGGCGGCGATCCCGGTCACAGCCCGAATGAAGCGATCCTCCGAAGATCCGTCGGCATCGTCGACGATCCCCGTGGCGGCGACGCCAAACTCGTTGTCATCGACGTTCGAGATCGACCATTCGACCTCTTGCTGGCCGGAGGCACCGCTCAGGGAGACGACTGCCGGCGATCCGTCGGTTTTCTCGGCGGGTTGAACCTCGCCACCCATGAGTGCAGTCTGGGCGGGCAGGAGTGTGATCTGCGAGCCGGTGAGGTCGAAATCCGAGTTGATCGTCGATACGGCGGGATGGACGCGGACGGTACCGGAAAAACTGATGCCTGGACTCCCGGTGTCGGGTTCACCACTGTCGGGGACGTCGGATGGAGTCGCATCCATCTGGCCTGTATCCATCCGGCCTGCATCCGTCTGGCCGACATCCCTCTCTCCGTTGTCGACATCCCGAGTGGAACCAGTATCCTGCTGGTTGGAACCCCCCGAGTTGTTGCCGCCATCGTCGTCGCCACAGGCGACGCCAATTCCCATCGGTAAACTCAAGGCGAGCAGACTCGTGATCAGTGTTCGAGGTTGCATCGAAGACTCCCAGTCGAACGAGGAGAGGAGAAACCGAGGACGCGTACGTTTCACCCGGTCACACTTGTGAAAACGGATGCATCGTATCGAAGAGCAAGAGACAACACAAACATGGACTCGAGTCGCTTCTTCGCCAATCTCGTCCCCTTTGGTCCGTCCTCAGACACGTGTTACGATGTAAAAGACGCAGTGCGGATTACCACGATTCACTTCCATTTGCTTCCAACGGGAATTCGACGCTCATGCGACGTTCGTTTCAACCGCTCGTCTCGTTGCTGGTGATCGCTTGTCTTCCCCTCGTCGCCACGACGGCGGGCGCTCAGGAGAACACCTCGCCCTCTTCGTCTTCGTCGAGTTCCAGCTCCTCGGAGTCGTCCTCGTCGAGAGACGAGATGTCACGGGGCAAAACCTCGTCGGACGAGAGCTCGGAGGCGACTTCGTCCGCCGAGCAGGCCGGCCAACTCGTCTCGCGAGCTCGGAGTGACTATCACGATGGCAACTGGCAGGAGGCGAGGCTGAAGTACGAGGACGCCTATCGACGGGCGCCCGAGTCCGAGTCCGTGCGCGTCGCAGCCGCGATGGGGATGAGCATGCTCCTCTGGGAGCAGGGTCGCTATGCGAAGGCGCGAAACTACATCGACGAGGCGCTCTCGCTGGCCCGAGAGTTGAATCTCAACGAATCCATCGGCCGCCTTCTGCTGACCCTGGGCCATATCGAGGGGAGCCTCGGTCAGCTCGCAAGTGCCGAGGAGACCCTCGATCTCTGTATCGACCTGGCGACCAACCAGAGCGATCCCACATTCGCCTCGCTCTGCCGCATCAACCACCGGCTCATGCGCAAACTC
>JAQCND010000659.1 GCA_028274765.1 Bradymonadaceae bacterium | reverse complement strand
CGGAATGAGCTGTCTGGCCTGATTCGAGGTCTCCCAGATGATGGGGGCGAGTCCTCCGAAGGTGGTCAGTGTCGTGAGCATGATCGGCCGGAAGCGTCGCACTCCCGCTCGGTGGATGGCCTCGAGGGCGGAGTCCCCCGCGTCTCGCTTGCGGTTGGCGTAATCGATCATGATCAGCGAATCGTTGACGACGACCCCGGAGAGCGCGATGATGCCCATCAGACTCATCAACGAGAGATCGTGGCCGAGCATGATGTGCCCGATGACGGCGCCGATGAGCCCGAAGGGAATGACCCCGAGAATGATGATGGGCTGGAGATAACTGCGGAAGGCAATCGCCAGCAGCGAGTAGATGATCGCCATCGCCAGTGCAAAGCCTCCCCAGAGCGTCTGGGTCGACTCGCGCATGTCCGCCTGCGTCCCCTCGAAACTCCACGTCAGCCCGGGGAATGCCTGACGAAGCTCCGGGAGCTCGTCGCGTTCGAGCGCATCGATGACCCGCGTAATGGCGCTCTTGGGCTCGACGTCCGTACTCACGGTGACGACGCGCCGGCCGTCACGGCGGGTGAGATTTGTAAACGCCTCGGTCTGCTCGACCTCCGCCACCTCGAGCAGCGGCACCTCGGTGCCATCCGGCGCCCGGATGACGAACTCCTGGAAATTGTGGAGTCGCTCCCGCTCTTCTTTGGGGAGTTTGACGCGAACCTCGATCTCGTTGGTGCCCCGGAGCTGGCGGAGAGCAACGGCGCCATAGAAGGCGTTGCGCACCTGTCGGCCCACCCCGGAGGGAGTCAGCCCGAGCGCACGGCCCTCGGGAGTAAGCGTGATGTCGAACTGCTCTTTGCCCTTGTTGTAGTTGTCGGCGACATCTCGGGTCGCCTCGTAGGTCTCGAGTCGCTTCTTGAAGGCTTTCGAGGCCTCCTCGAGGGTCTCGACGTTGGAATGGCTGAGATCGACCTCGATGTCGGGGCGATACCCCGCCGGTCCCCGTTCGGCCTCAAAGGTGATCTGATCGAGGCCTTCGATGGTGTCCATCTCGTTCCGCCACAGCTCGATAACGTCGTCGGCCGTCATGTCGCGCTCGTCCGGCGGCCGCATGACGATCTCGACGTCGATGAACTCTCCTCCCCAGACGTTGGTTTTGACGCCGGTGGCGACCTCGCGGAGGTCGTGTTCTTCGAACATCTCCTGAGTTGAATCGGTGATCTCGTTGGCCACTCGAGCTGCCTGATTCGGGGTGGTCCCCACCGGCAGGCGAGCTCCTGCTTCAATCTCGCCGGCCGCGACTTGGGGCAT
Source organism: Bradymonadaceae bacterium (assembly GCA_028274765.1). Taxonomy (GTDB): domain Bacteria; phylum Myxococcota_A; class Bradymonadia; order Bradymonadales; family Bradymonadaceae; genus CAJXPB01. Next base: position 2,434 of record JAQCND010000659.1, on the reverse strand, counting down.
CATGACCATGCCCATGTGACCGCTGTAGCTGTAAGCCCCGATGACCACCAGCAACCCGACCGCGCCCGAGAGGGTGACGTATCGATATCGGAGGACGCGCTCGAGCAGAGGCCCGAATCGATCCTCGATGAACTGATTGAATCCCCGGGCAAACGACCGCTGATACGCGTTCCACCATGTCTCGAGCCGAGAGCCCTCCCAGCTCGACTCGTGGCCGAGGTGGGCGGGCAGAATGAAGAGCGCCTCGACCAACGAGACGATCAGCACCGTCATCACCACGGCGGGCATGGGGGACCAGTACTTGCCGGTGGTTCCGGGGATGAACATGAGCGGGATGAAGGCGACCACCGTCGTGATAATGGTAAACGTCACGGGCCGGGCGATCTCGCGCGCCCCGGAGATGGCATTCGAGAGCCGATTGCCTCCCTGTTCGCGGTGTTCGTAGATGTTCTCGCCGACGACGATGGCGTCGTCGACGACGATCCCCAGGGCTACGAGAAACCCGAACATCGAGATCATGTTGATACTGACGCCGGCGAGCGGCAGGAAAATGAGCCCTCCCACAAAGGAGATGGTCATCCCCATCATCACCCAGAAGGCGAGCCGAAGTTCCAGAAAGATCGCCAAGATTGTCAGGACGATGAGAATGGCCAGCACGGCGTTTTCGAGCAGGAGCGACAGCCGATTGTCGTAGTCGTCGGCGGCGCTGCTGTCGACGCGCATCTCGACTCCCTCAGGGAGGGTCGATTCGAAGTCGTCCATGATGCGATGGACGGCTTTCGAGATCTCGAGCGGTGACTGCTGACCGATTCGATAGATCTGAACTTCCGAGGAATTCTGGGCGTTGAACTTCGAATGGAACCCGGTCTCGTCGAATCCATCTTCGACGTCGGCGAGGTCGCCGAGGGTAACCGTCGTCCCCGAGCCGGAAGTCAATATCGGGATCGTCGCAAACTCCTCGGCCCACTGCTTGCGTTCTTTCACCCGTAGCAAAATCTCACCGGCATTGGTCTGGAGATCGCCGGCCGGGACGTCCTGGCTCGACTCGCGGATGGTACGTGCGACCTCCTCGAGGGTGAGATCGTATTTTCGGAGGCGATCGGCCGGAACTTCGATGTGGGTGACATAGTCCGGAACTCGCCCGAGACTGACCTGGGTGATCGCCGGATCGCTCAAGAGCCGGTCGCGCAGTCGTTCACTGAGTTTCCGGAGGGTCCAGGGCTCGACGGGTCCATACATCCCGAGTTCCATGACCTCGCGTTCCCGCGACTGCAACCGCACCTCGGGTTCTTCGATTTCGTCGGGGAAGGTTCGAATGCGACTGACGGCCTGATCGATATCCTGGAAGGCCACCATGCGGTCGGCTCCCGAGACGAGTTCGATCGAGACGCCCCCCGCTCCCTCGTAAGCCGTCGAGGTGATCTCTTTGATCCCCTGTACGCCCCGAACGGCTTCTTCGATGGGCAGGAGGATGCCAGTCTCGACTTCTTCGGGCGCGGCGCCCGGATACGAGACGCTCACTTCGACGACGTCCAACTGAAACTGGGGTTCGACCTCCTTCTGGATATGGGTGGCCGTCCAGAACCCCCCGGCCAGCAGCAGAATCATCAGCAGGTTCGCCGCGATGGGATGGCTCGCCATCCAGGCGATGGGCCCACTTCGATCTTCACCATGCTCATCGGGGGCAGGGCGCGGGGTATCGTCGGTCTCTGTCATGGGTCGTTCCCCTCCTCGCTTTGAGAGGAGGCCTGTTCGTCGTCGTCATTGCGCTTCAGGTCGGCCCCCTCGACGACCGTCGAGATATTCGTCGTCACGACCTGGGCTCCGTCCTCGAGTCCGCTGGAGATGTAGGCGTGTTTGGCGTTCTGGAGGACGATCTCGACGTCGTTGATCTGGAGTTCGCCGTCTTGCATCGTCCAGACGGTGTCGTTTTTGCGCACGTATTCGCGATCGAGCCGGACGACGTCCTCGAGCTGGCGGCCCTGGATGGTCGCCTCGACGAACTCACCGATGACCAGCGGGGGTTTGTCCCGGTTGGGCTCTTCTCGGGCGAGGGGGTCGGGGATCGACGCCAGGAGGCGGACCATGCGTGTCCCCTCGTCGAGAGCCCCCACTCGCCGGAAAAGCGACCCCGTGCGATAGACGCCCTCGGGCCACGCTCCGCGATTGCGCACCCGGACCTCGGACCCCGCCCGTTTGGCGCGCTCTTCGTCTCCGACCGTGACCCACCGCATCTTGGAGAGGGGGAGTTCGATCGAGACCCAGTAGGTCTCCGTTCCAACCAGTCGGGTGATGCTGTCGTTGGGGGAGATTTGCGAGCCGACGTTGACGTCGCGCCGGAGGATGTGAGCGTCGAAGGGGGCCTCGACGGTCGTGCGCTCCAGCTCTAGTTGGGCCTGATCGACGGCTGCCCGCGCTGCTTTGACGTCCTCCT
>JAQCND010000658.1 GCA_028274765.1 Bradymonadaceae bacterium | reverse complement strand
GGACTCTCACCTTCTTGCCGGGCATGTACTCGATCTCGACCGTCTCGTTGATCGGGACCATCTCTTTGGAGACGAAACACATGATCTTCTGTCCGCCTCCGCGTTCTTCTTCCTCTTCGTCTTGCTGTTCGACGTCGTTCGCTTCCTCGTCAGCCATAGCACAAATCTCCATGTTGGAGTCGACATGCATGCCGTCCCGTCAGGGACCGCGCGATTGACGCATTCACTGCTGTCCGACGATATCGCCGGGATTGTAGTAACTCAGTGTCTCGAGGGCCTGGGGCCCATCGGGCGATCGACCGTAACCTCCGGTGAGCAGAATCATACCGTTGTTCAGGTGGGTGGCCGTCGTCTGGTAGCGAGCTTGATACATCGTCCCGACATTGCCCTGAACTTCGAAGGGGGGCGACTCTTCGAAATTGGCGAGCAGCCACTCTGCTTCGGGGACAAATGCTCGTTCGCCTCCGGGCCCTCGCCCTCCGATGACCACGATGTGATCCGACTGGGTGAGCTTGAAGGCATGGGCCCCCCCTCGGGCGTGTTCGAGCTGAAGTGCACTCCCATCCGGCCAGGTGCGTTCCGGAATGACCCCGAACTCGCTCAATCGTGTAGGAGCTCCGCCCTCGTCTTCGATGGACGTAAAGCCCCCGATGACTGCGACGCTCGATGGGCGAACGGGGATGCGCTCGATGGCCATATCGTAGCGAGCCTGACTCATCGATCCCCCTGTATTGATCTGAGCTCCTCCGCTCTGGAGTTGAACCACCTCGGTCGAGGAGAGTGCACTCTCCGCGCTACGCCCGCCAATGACCCAGAGCGCCGATCCCTCCGAGCTATCCTGAATCGTGACGGTTGCGTGTTCGGCGCGGGCCGTCTCGAGTTGAGCGACCGTTCGCACCTCTCGACTCTCGAGATCGATGACTTCGACGCTCGATAGAATGTCGCCGTCGCCTCCAGCCCCGACCCCGCCGACCACGACGATCTGGCGAGTCGATTCCAGATAGGTCGCCGTGTGGTGAAACCGAGCCTTCGAGAGGGCGAGAGGTTGACCCGCCTCGTCGTTGACCACGTCTACACGATTGCCCGGATCGCGAGAGAGATCGACGACTTCGATGGCACGGGTCGGCTCGGTCTCGCCATCCTGGCGATTCAGTCCGCCGGTAACGATGAAACGCTGTTCGCTCACCTGAACGACATCGTGGTAAGCGTGTCCGGTGAGGAGTCGATCGGGATTGTCCTGTCGATTCTCAAACGAGATGTTCGTAACGTAGCCATCCTCCGGATTGAAGATCTGGAGCTCCCGGAACACCCGACTCATCTTCGGGGTGTTGCTCGGGTGGCCCGGTCCACTTCCCGCCAGTTGCCCGCCCCCCGTGACGAGTACGCGACCGTCGCCGAGGGGGGTCGCCACGTGACCGATACGTCCCAGATCCGCCTCGACGGGGCCGTCGAAAGCCACAGGCTGATAGGTCCAGTCTCGGCTGCTCGATTTGTCTTCCGGACGAAAACGAGCCCCGACCGGGGTGAACTCTCGAACCGGACTCAGCATGACCCGAAATTGCTTGTTGCTCGACTGCACGTTCGAGTCGAACAGGGGCGTGGCGCCGGAGGCGACGATCTCGTCGTCGGCGTTGCGGAGGTCGAAGCCGAACCGCAGATCGCTGCCAAACGACAGTTCGGGGAGGCGAGCTCCGTCGGCCGTCACATCCTGCATGGACTGCGACCGGACGCTCCCGCGTCTGCCGGAATCGTCGATGCGGGGTCGCGTCATCTGGATGTTCACCGTCTCGACGCCGGGATAGTCGCGCAACTTCCGGACAAACCGGGGGTTGTTGCCGTCATGGGGGGTCCATCCGAAGAGTTCGAACTCGAAGGTCGGCGCCGGGATGGGGTCACTCGAACATCCGAGCCCTCCCAATCCGGCGGCCAGGCACACGATGGAACTCCACAGAACAATTCGTATGGGGGCGTGTCGCCAGAGCTGCATGACCCTCCTCACAAGCGAATGCGCGCCTCGAGGCGCGAGCAATCATCCAATGAGATTACCACGATACGTTGGCGGTAAATCCGGGCGGACGGCTGGGGGATTGATCGCCACCAAATAGTGCAAATCCTCCGGCCACGAGTCCTCCAACGGCGAGGACGGCTCCTCCGATGCCGACGTAGGTCCAAACCCGTCGATTTTGACGTTTCGGAGCCGGCTCGGGGGGCGATGCAGGGGGCGACGTCGGCTCGGTCGACGTGTCATCCGAAGGAGCCGAAGACACCGACTCGCTCTCGGAGCTGGTCTCAGCACTCGACGACGCCACCGCCTCGGGTTTCTCGTCTTGTTCGGGCTCGACCAGCGTCACCGATTGCACCGCTCGCTTGTCGGGCATCTCGAGCGTCGTCTCGACGAGATTCGTGCTCATGGTGCTGACCCCCACCCGAAGATCCGAAAGCTGAACGTTGAAGTCGGTGCGTTCGATGCGAACAATTCGACCATCCGAGGCGCGATAGACAAAGGGGGCGGCCGTGTAGCTGCCATCGTTACGGAACATCGAGACCCATGCGACATACGTCGCGCCCGTTTCGTCCGCAAACTCTTTGAAATAGGGACGCACGTCGTCGGCGCTGAACGATCCGTCTTCGATGCGCTGGCGAAGTTCCGTGTAGAAGGCGGGCATCGAATCGTCGTCCTCGGACGCTTGCTGCCCGCCGTCTTCGCTGGCACTCGAGGCTCGGGAGTCGTCGGCCGTGTCAGTGCCCTCGCCCTCGAGTGTGGGCTGGAACGTCCGCGTGCGGTCGCGACCGGGGACTTGAATGCGCTTGGCCCACGACCGACCCCGGGGATCTTTGACGACGAGATAGTGGTATCCATACGTCGCGTCCGAGATTTTTAGGGGAGCCGTCCCCTTCTCCTCACCGTCGAGCCAGACGGTGGCTTGCTCGGCGTCGGTTTCGACGGCGATCGTACTGGTGCCCGCTTGGTCGACCTTTCGGGCTTCGCGTTTGTAGATCTTGCGAAGTCCCTCGGGAAAATCATCCGGATTCAGTTCGGCATTCGGACGCAGATGAGCATATTCGGTGATGCGTTTGCGAGCATCGAAGTCGTATCCCGCCTCGAAGTAGGCACGAGAGAGCTTCGCGAGGGCATCGACAAGTACATCGAATTCCCGGAGATCCGCCACGTTCCCTTTAATGAGCTCGACGGCCGATTTGAGCTTTTCTGAAGACTTCTCGAATTTGCCGGCGTTGAGCAGTCCAATGCCCGATTTGTACTGCTCCCGTGCTTTGGCGATGGTCTGGCTGACGGAGCCTTCCTGAGACTCCTCCTGTCGCATGTTGCGGAAACTCGAAAGTAGTTTCAGGCGATCGTCGGAGCCGGCGCGCTTTCTCAGCATTTCACCGATGCGCTCGGGGACGAGATCCGAGATGTCGTCGCCAATGCTGTGAGTCGGAAGCAGGGCCATCTCGGGGGTCGGTCCCTCGTCTTGGCCGTCGGTCGAACTCGTCTCTTCCTGTTCGGCGTTCGAGGCCTCGGACTCCGACTCGCTCGAGGATTGAGCCGAAAGCGAATGCGGAGCGACCAGACAGACGATCACGGCGAGCGCGGCCGACCACGCATACCCCCCGTGCCAGCAGCGGTGTGTCGATGTTCGAGCCATGTCCTACCGCGTGTCGAAAGAATGCATCCGCGACCTGTGAGCCACGGACGACAGATGACGATACTCGGCGTCTGCGAATCGACGGTGGTGGATACTCGTCACACTCCACGCTCCACCAGGGGCATACTGCCTCGTCGTACGGCGAGTGGGCGCCCCGGTATCCGGAACCTCGACTGGATGTACCACGTTGGAAATTCGAGCGTCAACCACGTCGCTCCTCCTCCACATGCCCCGTTTGCGCATATTGTGTCGAGTGGTTTTGACGTCGTGCATCACGGGTTGAGGCCGGCGCGCACAGGCGGGCGGACGATTGGTAGGTGCCCCGGTGCTCAGTAGGTATGAGGGAATCGTGTCACCTTGCCAACTTCGATCCCGCCTCGTACGCTGTGCGCTCGACTCCCTCGGCTGCCCCCATGCACGGCCCTCGCTTCCCATGCGTCTGAGCATTGCAACCAAAATTTTCATCGCATTTGCCGGTCTGATCGTCGTCTTCACCGGCGTGTTGATGTTTGGCATTTATCGGACGCAGAATCTCTTTCGCCAGATCGAACAGCTCGATCGACGCATCGTGCCGGTGACCCTCCTGTTGAGCGACACCCAGACCGATCTCAAGAGCTTCAGTGTTCTTCTCAACGAACGCGATCCTCTCGTCATTCAGCGAACGCTCCAGATGACGAGGCTCGTGGAGTCACTTCCCGATCGCATCGAACAGCGCGTCCAGCGAGCGCGTCGACGTCTGACTTCGGAGGAGTTGCCGGAGATGAGTGCGCGTCAGCGGAAACATCTCGGCGACATCCGCCAACGACTCGAATCACTCGCCTCACAGACCCGGCAATTCGCCTCGCTCGCCCGGACGTTTACCGAGCTCGTGCTGCGGCGTTCGACGCCTCAAGACTCCGACGGGTTCGAACAGCGCCTCGAGACGCTCCAGACTCGACTTCGCGACAAGACCAGCCAGCTCGACGAGACCATCGCCTCGCTCCGCACCGAGCTCCGACGTCTCACCGATCGCGCGCTCGATCGCGCCAACGAGAACGAGCGATCGAGCCTCTATGCGCTGGTGTTGTTGAGTGGACTGGCGCTTCTGTTTGCCGGGATCGTGTTGTTCGTCGTCGTCCGGACCGTACGTCCGCTCGGCGAGTTGACCGAGGCCGCCAAACGCATCGGCGAGGGCGACTACCAACCCATCGATGATCCCCCCGAACCGTGGCTCGGTCGCGATGAGATCACCCTGCTGACCCGCGAGTTCAACGCCATGGCCCAGAAACTCGGCGATCGTGACGAGAAGCTCCGTGAACAGCACGAAGCGCTTCTCGAATCCGAGCGTCTGGCAACGGTCGGGCGCATGACGAGCCTGATCACCCACGAATTGCGCAATCCCCTCTCGAGCATCAACCTCAACGCGGAGATGCTGATGGAGGAACTGATCGAGCGAGACATCGATCCAGACGATCCCGAGATCATGCCTCTGCTGGAGACGATCATCGACGAGGTCGATCATCTCCACGACATTACCGAGGAATATCTCGCCTACGCTCGATTGCCCTCCCCCGATCTGGAGACGCACGACCTGATCGACGTCGTGCGCGATCTGGTCGATTTTCACCTCGGCGAATGGAACCGCAAGGGCGTCTCGATCGAGGTCGACGCGCCGGACGACACGGCGCTCGACGTCGCGATCGACCCCAATCACTTCCGGCAGGCCCTCCTCAACATCATCAAAAACGCGATCGAGGCGAGTCCCGAGGGCTCGACGGTCGAGATCGAACTGGAACGCGAGGGGGATCGAGGATGGGTGGCGATCCGAGATCAGGGGCCCGGAATCCCCGACGACATCCGGGCCGAGATCTTCGAGCCGTTCTTTACGACCAAATCCGAGGGGACGGGACTGGGGTTGGCGATGACGCAACAGATCGTCGAGGAGCACGACGGCGAACTCGAAATCGAATCGACTGAAGGCGACGGTGCCACCTTCCACATTGAACTGCCATGCGCTTGATGACCTACAACATCCGACTCGCTCGCCAGATGGGGCGCCGCCGCATCGTCGAGATCGTACGAGCGGCCGCTCCAGATGTACTCGCCCTTCAGGAAGTGGGCTCGAGCTGGCGCGAGGGACCTCCGGGGGATACGGCTGCCGCAATTGCGCTCCGGACCGGACTCGATCACTGGTACTTTCTTCCCACGATCACCGAGGGCCTCGAGTCACGTTACGGTCACGCCCTGCTCTCTCGATGGCCCATCTCGGCGACGTCGACCCGACCACTGCCCCGGCGCATCGACGAGCCTCGCAGTCTCCTCGAGGCGCGCATCGTCACGCCCGATATCGATCTCGACGTCATGGTAGTGCACCTCTCCCATCGGTCGCCGGATCGGGCGATCCAGGGACCCGAGCTGGTCGATCGCGCCAAAATGTTCGCGCGAGACGAGACGGACGTTCAGGTCGTGATGGGGGACCTCAACGAGACCGAGGAGACGGGGTGGCTCCACGACCTCCGGACGCATTTCCAGTCGGCGACGCAGCTCGATGCTCGACCGACTCACGAGAATCCCAATCCAGAGGCCCGTATCGATGATATGCTCGTCCGGGGGGGGGACTGGCGTCGGGCCGAGGTACTGGCGCACCCCGACGCCTCGGATCATCGACCCATCGTCGGCGACGTCGAGAGCGACTGACTGACCTTCGAAGAGATGAAGTAATGTATATCGCTCGGGACGATCAGCCCTCCATGAGCTGATCCTCGAGGCGATCCTTCTCGTGAATGAGGTCTTCGAGCGCCTGATCGCGTTCGGCGAGATCGTCTTCCAGTTCGTCGATGCGTTCGCGGAGTTCGGCCTCGATGTCGGAGTCGCTCTCGTCCGAGGCTTCGAGTCGAGCTTCGAGCTCTTCGACCCGTTCGGCCAGAGCATCCCGCTCCTCGAGGATCGACTCGACCGTTCGCCCCTCGACTGTCGGTTCCTCGTCGTCGGGAAGATCGTCGAGTTGTTGTTCAGCGGCCTCGAGTGTGGCTTCGAGTGCTGCGACCCGCGCCTCGAGCTCGTCTCGCTCCGAGGTGACGTCGTCGAGTTGAGCGGCCAGTTCATCGCGCTCGTCCTCGAGGGCCGCGAGAGCATCGTCGGCGTCGCTCTCTTCTCGGAGACGTTGGAGTTCGGCTTCGAGCTGGTCGATCTCCTCGAGCAGAGCGTCGCGTTCTTCGGCCACCTGCCCGAGTTCGCGTGTCAGATCCGTCGAGTCATCCTCGAGAGCCTCGATTTCCGATTCGGCTTCTTCGAGGTCGGCCTCGAGCTGGTCGATGCGCTCCTGAGCCGTCTCGAACTTTTCGGCCGAGGGGGACGCCTCGAGCCTGTCCTGGAGCTGTTTTTTCTCCTGGACGAGCTGGCGGAGATCCGATTCGAGCTCCTCGAAGATCTCGTTTTTGCGCTCGCGGTCGGCCTCGAGTTCATCGACCTGTTGTTCGAGCTCTTCGATGCGCTCCTCGAGTTCACGGCGTTCCGACTGGAGATAATCCGTCTCCCGGGCATGGGCCGCTTTTTCCTCCTGAAGGGCCTCGCGCTCTTCTTGGTAGCGATCGCGCTCGTCGCGGAGCTCGTCGACTCGCATCTGGAGATCGTCGACGAGATTGCGCTGTTCGTCGAGGTTGGACTCGAGCTCGTCGCGGTCCTCACGAAGCTCGTCGCGCTCTCGTTCGACCTCGTCGAGCTGCTGGCGGGTCGCCTGCAGTGCGTTTTCGAGCTCGTCGACTTCTTCCCGAGCGGGTCGGGCTTCGATCTCCGATTCGAGACGCTCGCGGGCCTCTCGCGTCTCGTCGAGCTGGTGGCGTGTCGTCTCCAGATTGTCCTCGAGCTCGCGGATACGAGCATCTCGATTGGCCAGACTGCCTTCGAGCGACTCGATCTCGTCCTGAAGCTGACGGACCGTACTGTCCTCCTCGTCGAGCTGGGCCTCGAGCGACTGGCGCTCCGCTTCGAGTTCGTCGAGGCGAGACTCGAGTGATTCGACTTCGGCCCGGGCGGTCTCGTGCTGGTTGCGGGTATGTTCGAGTTCGTCCTCGCGCTCGTCGAGTTCGCGCTCGAGCTCCTCGATACGTTCCCGGGCCGACGTCTGGGCCTCTTCAGTAGCTTCGTACTTGTCGCGCATCTCCTCGAGCTCGCCCTCGAGGGAAGCGACCTCGGCCTTGAGCGAGGCGATCGTCTCGTCACGTTCGCCGAGATCGTCCTCCAGGGTTTGAACGCGTTCGTCGAGTTCGGAGGCGCGCTCGACCTCGTCGCTCAACTCGTTCCGGAGGTCTTCGAGTTCCTCGGGTTCGGGCGCGTCCTCGAGCTGCTGTTCGGCATCCTGGAGCTCGCGCTTGAGCCGTCGGTTTTCTTCGGTGAGATTGTCTCGATCTTCTCGAAGCCGCTCGATCTGCACTTGATTGGCGCCCGAGCCGCCCTCGGCCTGCTGGACGAGCTGCTCCTGGAGTTCGTCTCGTTCCTCTTCGAGGATGTCGAGCTCCTCCTGGAGCGCCTCCATTTGCTCGCGAAGTTGATCGTTGTCCCGTCGCAAGTCCTCGACCTCGGGAGAAGGCTCCTCGGAACCGACCTCGTCGAGATCGGGAAGATCGGGGCCCGAGACGTCTTCGTCTCCCTCCGCAACCCCGCCGTCGGCGTGATCGCCGATGATACCACTGGCTCCCTCCGGTTCGGGAGGGGCCGCGTTCGGCTCTCGCTCGTCGCCCCCCAGCTCGTCCGGGTCGAGACGAGGTGTCTGATCGTCCGAACCGGCGGGAGCTTTGTCCTCGGAGGGAGGAGGCTGCGAGTCCCGACGATCGCCCGTCGGAGGCTGGCTAGAGGCTTCGAAGGAGGCTCCTTCTGCTTCCGAGGAGCCCGAGTGGGATGCTCCACCCTTCTCCATGTGCCCATCCGAACCGGCATCCGGCTCAACCGACGGCGTTCCCCCCGTCGGCTGGTCGCCCGCCGGGCGCTCGAGGGGCTCGTTGCCTTCTCCGAGCTCCGGCTCCGAAGGCGAGGGAGGGGGGGCGCCAGTCTCGGATGCCTGTTCCCGTCGAGGTTCGACGTAATCGATGGGGAATTCGCCGACCTGAACGTGGTCTCCGTCTCTCAGCACCTGACTGTCGATGCGCTGTCCGTTGACATACGTTCCGTTCGAACTGTTGCGGTCGTAGAGCGTACACTGACCGTCTTCGTAGATGATTTCGGCGTGTTGTCGGGAGACGGAGGGCTGGTTGATGCGGACGACGTTGTCCGGATTCCGCCCGATGGTGACGTTCGGGAGGTCCTGACCGATGTCGACCCCGTCTTCTTCGCCCGTTCGGGGATCTTCGAAGATCAGTCTCGGCACGATTGCCCCTTTGTTGAGACCCACAGATGAATCGACTTGGACGATACTTTGGACGTTCTCGAAGGAGGATACGTCGCGTCGACCCGGGATTCGAGTATACGCTCGTCGGCTCGTGTACGACTGCACGTCATGACGTCACGACTCGTTCGTTCGAGACAGAGGGGAGTCGACTCGTCGAGCCGATGTGCACCTTCGAGCCCGTCGTCGAAGTGGGGGTCGCTCATCCTCCGAGAACTACATGTCTACTCTAACGTCTCAGTCGTGAGCTTGCAAAGTATTCGGTGGTGTCTCGCCAGGGCGATCGCATGAGACGTATCAACGACACGACGAGACGCTCCTCCTCCCTTCGGAGTACGTTTGGTCGCCTCGCCCCTCTCAAAAAGGGGGGCTCGGCGATCGGCCAGCAAGGGGGCTCACGTCACAGACGCACAGGCATGCCATGGACATATCAAGGTGCTCTCAAGGGGCGTCATGGGGCGTGAAGCTCGGCCGTCTGCGGGAGCGCCCTTGTACTTCCGGAAGTGGGCTCCCAGCCGGCTTGTATCCGGAGAGACGTGGCTCGAATGCGATGGCCCTCGGTGTCTCGTGACGGCGAGAGCGGTTCGAATCTCTCGAGGTGACAGCGGTGTCTGGGAGAGCAGGCGGGAGAGAGCATCCACGAGAGCAAGGCGAGGGCGATGAGAGCCCCCCGATCGCCCCGAGGGACCGTGCTTCGTTATCCGATCTGAATCTCTTGGAGCATGTGGCGGACGCGCTGCTCGAGAGGCCAGTTGTCGGGGGCGACTTCGAGGGCCCGATTGAGATCTTCGATAGCCTCGTCCTCCTGATCGAGCATGTTCCAGAGGGCACCGCGCTTGGCGTAGGGGCTCGGATCGTAGGGATCGATGTCGATCGCCCTGTCCCAGTCGTCGATCGCGCCGTTGAAGTCCTCGAGCTTCATTTTGGCGGACCCGCGATTGGTGTAGGCCTGAGCGTCGTCGGGGTCGAGCTCGATCGCCTCGTCGTAGTCCTCGATCGCCTCCTGGTAGTTCTCCATCATCGCGTGAGCGTTGCCGCGATTGTAGTAGTTCATTGCATCGTAGGGATGCAGCTCGAGCGCCTCCGTCAGATCGTCGATCGCCTCCTCGGGTTGCTCGCGTTGGAGTTTCAGGAAGCCGCG
>JAQCND010000657.1 GCA_028274765.1 Bradymonadaceae bacterium | reverse complement strand
CGACGGTCGACGACATCCGAGAGCAATTCGGCGAGGATATCGCCTTTCTCGTCGATGGACTGACCAAGCTCTCGAAGTTCCAGTTCAATACCCGAGAGGAACGCCAGGCCGAGAGTATCCGCAAGATGATCGTGGCGATGTCGCGGGATCTCCGCGTCATCCTCGTCAAGCTGGCCGATCGCCTCCACAACATGCGGACGCTCAAGCACATGCCGCGGCACAAACAGAAGCGGATCGCCCGCGAGACGATGGATATCTACGCGCCACTGGCCCATCGGCTCGGAATCAACTGGATCAAGACGGAGATCGAGGATCTTTGCTTTCGCTTCCTCTATCCCGAGGAGTACTACGACATCGCTGAGAAGGTCAGCGCTACCGAAGACGAGCGCGACGCCTTCATCGAGGACGTCACCGAGCGGCTCGAGGCGATGCTGGGCCCCCATGGGATCGAACTCGACGAAATCCAGGGACGCCCCAAGCACCTCTGGAGCATCTACCGCAAGATGCGCGAGCAGCAGATCGAGTTCGAGCAGGTCTACGATGTGCTGGCCTTTCGGCTCATCCTCGACGACAAATCCGAGTGCTACGAGGCCCTCGGGCACATCCACGACCAGTGGAAGCCCATCGCCGGCCGGTTCAAAGACTATATCGCCATCCCCAAACCGAACGGCTATCAGTCGCTCCACACCTCGGTGATCGGCCCCGAGCAGGAGCGATTCGAGATCCAGATCCGGACCCGAGAGATGCACAAGGTCGCCGAGGAGGGGGTCGCCGCCCACTGGCTCTACAAAGAGAACAAGGCCGTCCCCGACAAGGACGACGAGAAATTCGCCTGGCTCCACCAGCTGATGGAGGAGCACCAGGATCTCGAAGATCCGAAAGAGTTTCTCGAGTCGGTCAAGATCGATCTCTTTCGCAACGAGGTCTTCGCCTTCACGCCCGAGGGCGATGTCCTCGAATTTCCCGAGGGCGCGACCTGTGTGGACTTCGCCTATGCCATCCACACAGAGGTCGGCCATCAGTGTTCGGGTGCCAAAATCAACGGCAAGATCGTCCCCCTCAAATACGAGCTCGAAAACGGGGACATGGTCGAGATCATGACCTCGAACAATCAGCAGCCCAACAAGGACTGGCTGCAGTTTGTCAAGACCGGACGGGCCCGGACGAAAATCAAAAAGGCCATCCGTCGCGAACAGCGCGAGCGAAGCCGTGAGCTGGGGCGCGAGTTGCTCGACAAAGAGCTCAAGAAGCGCGGGACCAACGTCTCGGCCCTCGAGAACAAGGGGCGGTTGGTCGAGGTGGTCGAGGCGAGCCACTTCAGTTCGGTCGACAAGATGCTGGCCGACATCGGATATGGCAAGACCGAAGTCGAAGACATCGTCGGCAAGCTCCTCCCATCAGAGGGGGAGGACGACGAAGAGGAGGCGAGCGACGAGGACAACGGCGGACTCGGCGAGCTCTGGAACAAGCTGACCAACCAGCGCCAGGAGAAGGCCGGCGTCGTGGTCGGCGGCATCGAAGACATCATGGTCAACTACGCTCAGTGCTGCAATCCCGTCCCCGGCGACGAGATCGTCGGGTTCGTCACTCGGGGTCGCGGCCTGTCGATTCACACGCGGGGCTGCGATCGCGTCGCTCACCTCGAGAAGGAACGACAGATCGATGTCAAGTGGAGCGAAGAAGCCGAAGACGATGCCCCTCGGCGGGCGGTCGACATCCGCGTCTACTCGGCGGACCGTCCCGGCTTGCTGGCCAACATGAGCAAGGCCTTTTCGGCCGCCGGCGTCAACATCTCGCAGGCCCACTGCACGACCTCCGACGACCAGCGGGCCGTCAACACCTTCCAAGTCCTGGTCAGCAACGTCGAGCAGCTCAATCGCGCCATGCGCAATATCGAAAAAATCAAGGGCGTCTATCGCGTCGAACGTGGATGAGTCCCCGCCCCAAACGAGGCCATCTCTCCGGACACGCCTCCGGTTCTCGCCGCACGGCCGCCGATGCGAGCGTCTCGATCCCGTATTCACAGGGGATGGGGGACGCGCGCGGAGAGATTCGGCACTGGACATCTCCCCGTGCAGATTCATAGTGATGGCATCGAATCCAACGGGGGCCGACGCCTGGATGAGAGATATAAACGGTCCCCGCCCCGCCAGACGATGCCGACCCGCGGCGTCGTCCGGGGGACGAGTCGATACGTTTGCGGGTCCCACGACGGGAATCCGACTGTCAGCAGAGAGGAGTCTCGATGTTCGAGGGTACGACCATATTGAGCGTGCGGCGCGGTGAAGATGTGGCCGTCGCCGGCGATGGACAAGTGACATTCGACGAACGAGTCGTCATGAAACAGTCGGCTCGCAAGGTGCGACGCCTGCACGAGGGCGACGTTCTGTGTGGTTTCGCCGGGTCGACCGCCGACGCGATGACCCTGTACGAGAAACTGGAGGGCAAGCTCGGCGATTACAGCGCCAATCTGACCCGGGCCGCCGTCGAACTCGCCAAGGAATGGCGCACCGATCGCATGCTCCGGCGTCTGGAAGCTCTTCTCGTGGCGGCCGATCGCGAGCGCACGCTTCTGATCAGCGGCAACGGCGACGTCATCGAACCCGAAGAGGGCATCGCTGCGATCGGGAGCGGGGGCAACTATGCTCTCGCCGCCGCTCGGAGTCTCTACCGGCATACCGACATGTCGGCCCGAGACGTCGCCGAGGAGGCCATGAACATTGCCTCCGAGATCTGCGTCTTCAGCAACGACTCGCTGACGGTTGAGACACTCTGAACCCACAGCACTCGCGCTCCATTTCTGATATACGTTCGAGCCGTGCGGTGATCCGAGCGGCTCCGAGATCCTCTGGCGCTTCGCGATGCATTCGAGTCTGGAGGCAACGGGCCGGCTCGCAGCCGCCACTGCGACGATACTCGATGACGACAGCACGCCGAGGACATCATGGAATTTGAGACGGAACGAGATCTGACCCCTCGCGAGATCGTCGAGGAACTCGACGATTACATTGTCGGCCAAGAGGACGCCAAACGTGCCGTGGCCGTGGCGATGCGCAATCGGTGGCGTCGTCAGCAGATTGGCGACGAGCTGCGCGACGAAGTCATGCCCAAAAACATCGTCATGATCGGCCCGACGGGGGTGGGCAAGACCGAGATCGCCCGCCGGCTCGCCCGGCTCGCACGCGCCCCGTTTTTGAAAGTCGAGGCGAGCAAATTCACCGAGGTCGGCTACATGGGGCGAGACGTCGAGAGCATGGTGCGCGACCTGGTCGATGTCGCGATGAATCTGGTCGAAGAAGAAGCTCAAGAGCAAGTCGAGGAGCGCGCCCGCGAGATGGCCGAAGATCGCATTCTCGACCAACTCGAAGACCAGGTGTCGGTTCGCTCGCCCCTCGACGAGCAGGGCGACGAGCAGACCAAGTTCATCGCCAGCCAAGACGGCGTGCGCGAGAGTCAAGAGGGGCCGACCGATCGCCGCGAGCTGCTACGGGAACGACTTCGCGAGGGCGAGTTCGACGACGAGTACGTCGAAGTCGAGGTTACCCAGAATCAGAACCCCGTCATCGAAGTGCTCGGCGGCCAACCCGGCCAGCAGGGACCTCAAGGAGGTCCCCCCGGTGGTATGCACGGCGGCATGGGAGGGGGCGGCATGGACGACATGGAGCTGGGCGACATGCTCGGCAACATCTTCCCCCAGCAGCGCGAGCGCAAGCGCATGAAGGTCGAGGATGCTCTCCCGAAGCTGGTTCAAGAGGAGTCCTCGCGTCTGGTCGACAAGGACCAGATCAAAGAAGAGGCCCTCGAGCGTACCCAGCAAAACGGCATCATCTTTCTGGACGAGATCGACAAGATCGCCGGCCGAGACTCCAAAAAGGCCCCCGATGTCTCACGAGAGGGCGTCCAGCGCGATCTGTTGCCGATCGTCGAGGGATCGTCGGTCTCGACCAAGTACGGCGTCGTCCAGACCGACCACATTCTGTTTATCGCCGCCGGCGCCTTCAACGTCTCGAAACCCTCCGATCTCATCCCGGAGCTGCAGGGCCGATTTCCGATCCGGGTCGAGCTCAACAATCTGACCCAGGATGATTTCCAGCGCATTCTCACCGAGCCCCGCAACAGCCTCACGCGCCAGTACATCGAGCTCCTCAAGCCCGAAGGCGTCGACGTCGAATTCACCGACGAGGCGATCGAGACGCTGGCTGAAATGGCCTATCGCGTCAACGAGACGCTCGAGAACATCGGGGCACGGCGCCTCCACACCGTCATGGAGAAGGTCTTCGAAGAGCTCTCCTTCGACGCCCCCGACATGGACGAAGAGACCTTCGAGGTGACGCCAGAGTACGTCCGCGACCGCCTCGAGGGCATTCTCGACGACGTGGACCTGAGTCGCTACATTCTGTGATCGCCTCGGAGTGCCTCCGATCCCCTCCCGGCCTCCCGATCTTGCGACGGCCATGTTGGGAGGGAGGCCGGCTCGTTCGAACGACGATACCTCCAATCTCTCGCCTCTCGCCATGACTGACGAGTCTCATTCCACATCCGATCTCCTCGAGATCGGTCGCGCTCACAACTCGCCGACGTACGCGCCCGCCGACCTCGTGATGGATCACGGCGAGGGTGTCTACATGTACGATCGCGAGGGTCACAGCTACCTAGATCTGCTGGCCGGGATCGCCGTCAACTGTCTGGGCTACAACCATCCCAGACTGACGGAGGCCCTTCGGGAGCAGACTCAGCGATGCCTCCACGTCTCCAATCTCTTCTTCAGCGGCGAGCAGATCGAGTTACTCGAGGCACTCACGGAGCGCTGCTTCGGCGATCGCGCCTTTCTCTGCAACGCGGGTACGGAGGCGGTCGAGGCGGGGCTGAAGCTCGCCCGCCGTTATCAGAAGGTCGTCGCCGAGGAGCCGGAGCGCGTCGAGATCGTCTCGATGAAAAAGTCCTTCCACGGACGAACGATGGGCGCGATCACGGCGACGGGCCAGCCCAAATACCACGAGGGCTTTGCCCCCATGTTGCCGGGATTCAAGTACGCGGACTTCAACGACATCGACGATCTCGAGCGGCATGTCGACGAACAGACGGCAGCGGTTCTCCTCGAGCCCGTCCAGGGCGAGGGCGGAATTCGTCCGGCCGACGAGGGCTTCCTCGAGGACGTGCGCGACCTCTGCGACGAGCGTGGAGCTCTGTTGATGTTCGACGAAGTCCAAGCCGGGATCGGTCGCACGGGCTCGCTCTTTGCCTACCAGCGCTACGGCGTCACGCCGGACATCATGAGCCTCGCCAAGGGGCTCGGCGGCGGCTTTCCCATCGGCGCGATGACCGCGACGGCCGAGACCTTCGAGGGCTGGACGACGGGGAGCCATGCCAGCACCTTCGGGGGCAATCCGATGGCGAGCGTCGCCGCTCGCACGGTGCTCGAGGTCATCGACGAGGAGAATCTGACTCAGAACGCCCTCGAACGGGGGCAGCAGCTTCGCTCGGAACTCGAATCGATCGCCGAATCGTACGACGTCATCGAAGAGGTTCGGGGCCGCGGATTGATGCTCGGCATGCAATGTACCGACAAGTCGAGTGCCTCCGCGATCGTCGATGCCTGTCTCGAGGAGGGAGTCATCGTCAACACGGCTGGAGGCGACACGATTCGACTCGTCCCGCCGCTCATCCTCTCGGCCGAAGACGTCGAGGAGGGGGCGCGCCGTCTGCATCGCGGTCTGGAACGGTGGCAGGACGCCCACTGAGTCCGTTCTGGATGAAACCTGTCGACCTCGAGATAGCTTCTGCTCTCGTCTCGAGGGCCAGGGTCCTGCCAACACACATCGAGCATCGAACCGAGGACCCTTCGTCCATCTCCACGACTAGAGTGCTCGACACATCCATCGCCCCCCAGAACACTCTCCCCCAACCCCACGGCCTCCCCGTGGGAGCGTGATGACCTAGAGGAGCATGAATGGTACCGAGCATCAGCTCCTGGATCCGCCGAGCTGGACGTATGAGCTCACCGAGAGGAGCATCTAAGCTCCCGTGTCTCGCGAATACGAGGTCACGTGCCATCGCCCCCGGGCTGGGGGGAGGCGTACGTATTCGTTCGAGCGAATGTCGTCCCGAACCCTTCACATGTCGGGCCCCGACAGAGAACGGCCGCATCTGGAGCTCGTTTCCACACCTCGAACATTGTCCGGAGCACCGTCTTCTTCACCGGCTCGGCCCGGAGGGTGAAACGCGTTGAAACGGACTCTCCGTGACGAAAGCCCGGGGTCGGAGCGTCGGCATGTAGATGCTGATTTCAGAATCCTTTGCCCCTTGAGCCGGCTGGGAGCTGACACTCCAAAGGACCGATCGTACCACAACAAGAGTCATCAGGGGAGTCCAGAACCCGCTGCTGAGGTTTTGAAATGCAGTCTAAGCGCCATTTCATCCCGTTAAGTTAAACATATGAATCATATCGCCCTTGCTCCCGCCTTGATATCGGCTCGCCCATGCCGTTCGGGGCTCGGCTGGAGGGGCATCCATTCTTCGATCTCTGAGCTCACGGCCGGAGCTTGGGGCTGTCACCGCCTTCGGCGGCCCTCGAAGCGCCCATCGATGCAGGCCGACGACACAGCGTTTAGGCAAGTCGGCTGGGGGTCGACGTGCCAGAGGAAGCCTCGTCTTCGGCCGAGGTTTGGACATGGACTCTTATCACATTTGACCTTCAAGAGGGGCGGCGGGACGCCAAATCGAATACGGGCAAGAGCCTCTCAGGGGGCTCATCGTCCAGGAGGCGGTACCACGCGTGAGTCCAGCCCCGAATCATTCTGGAATGCCCCTTCTCTCAGCCCGGCGGATCGGCCACGACGGACGGGAATCAGTCAGTCCACCAGCTCCCCCCAGGTCACTTCGGTCGTGCGACTGAGGCGGATGCGTCGCAGGGCGAGGTCGGCCACCAGCAGGGCCAGCGCCGCGACGAGGAACCACGGCCACAGCTCACGCCGATATTTGACTTCTTCGCCCATCGGGTCGAAGAGCGTCTCGACCGACGGATTCGTGTCGCCACGAGCGGCCGATGCTGCCTGTCGGAGCAACTCCCGATTGGGCTCCAGAAAGAGGTGCTCCTGCGGATAGGGATAGGAGAGCGTCCCAAAGCTCAGCGCCGAGAAGTTCTGATCGTCGGTCTCGGGGCCGGCCCGGTGATTGGCCTTCAGGTGATAGGAGCCGTACGCCTCGAGCGGGACTTTCGCTTCATACCGCCCGGCAGCGATCTGTTCGAGTTCGATGGTCTGCTTGTCACCCTCCGGCGTCGTCATCGTCACCTGCGACCGCAGGCCGTTGATGAATTTGTCGTCGCGTCCGATGGCGTCGACGGTGATGTGAGCTTCGCCCCGCTCGACTTCGGCGCGCATCGGGAGCCGCGTTCGATCCTGCGTGCGCATCGTGTCGCGGATCAGTTGCGACCAGAACTTGGCGTAGCCCGACCACTGCACCCACTGGACGGCCCAGCGGTTCTTGAGATCCGACGTAAACGCCACAGCCTTGCCAAGTCCTCGCCGCCATCGGGCCAGAATCGGCTCGTCGTACTCCGAGGTCAAGAGCACTTCGGCCGAGTCCTTCGCCTGCGTCGAGACGTAGCCGAGCAGATAGGGCGCTCGATTCCAGGGAATCCCCTCGAGGACCTGAGCCTTCTTGGCAACCTTGGGGCGAAACGGCTCCTCGACCATCGAGTCCCGCGAGACGGTCGAGGTCTCCTTCATGAAGATGCGAGGAATGTTGTAGGGATCGGAGGTAAAATAATACCGACCGCTTCCCCCCTCGGCGATGCGACGCAGCATCGTCGTCGCCGACTGAGATCCGACGGCGATCGTCGACACCGTGATCTCCTCGATGCGCATCGCCGGCAAAATCTCTGAAAAGACGTTGTCCGGCTTCGAGTGGCCGTCGCTGAGTAGGATGATATGCTTAAGCTTGGCGGGCGTGATCGAGAGCTTGTCGAACCCGTGAGACAATCCAGCCGCGATGTCGGTCCCGCCGCTGGCCTGGAGTCGGCTGATGTCGTTGAGAATGCGCACTCGATTGACCGCCGACTGCATGCGCACGATGCTCTGGACCGAATCGTCGAAGGCGGCCACGCCGACCTTGTCGTTTTTCCCCAGAATCTCGACGGCGGCCTTCGCGGCCTCCTTGGCGAGTTGAATCCGCTCGCCACTCATCGACCCGGATTTATCGATCGCCAGCATCAGGGCCAGGCTCGGTTTACGGCGCTCGGCTTTCGGCTGGAATTTCACCGGCAGCACTTCCTCCATGTAGCTCCCGTAGTAGCCGCCGGGACCGAAGGAGTTTTCGCCCCCGACCATGATGAAGCCGCCGCCCAGTTCTTTGACGTACTTGTCGATCAGCTTCATCTGCTCGGTGCTGACGTGAATGGCCGAGACGTCCGAGAGGACGACGGCATCGAACTTGTCGAAGGCCTTCAACGTCGTCGGAATGCTGTCTTGGCTCCGGGTCTCGACCTCGAAGTTCTCGTTTTGGAGAGCCCGCTCCAGATACTGGCGCGAGCGCATCTCACCCTCGATGTAGAGGACGCGAGGCTTCCCCTGGACGTCGGTGCTGTAGACATACTCGTTGTTGGCCTCGACCCGGTCTTGGCCCTGGACCTGCATCTCGAGTTTAAACTCCCGAAATCCCGGCTCGATGACCTCGGTCTCAAAGGAGACCTCGTTGACGCCCTCCTGGAGGTCGACCGTCTTCGAGCCGCCCTTGTATTCGTTTTGCCACAGCGTCAGCGACGCCTTCGTCTCGTGGGTTGAAAAGACCCGGGCGACCAGGCGAAACGGGGCGCCAACCTCGAGATTTTCGGGGGCTTCGACCCTCTGGATCAGCACCTCCGGCCGCCGTTCGTATTCGATCTCGTGGTTGTAGAGTCGGATGCCGAAGTTTTCGGCCCGATGGGCCTCGCCGAGGAACTCGCCGCGGGTCTGGTTGCCGTCGGAGATGACGACGGCGCGCTTGAGATGGTTGTTCGGAAAGAGCCCGTAGCTCATGCGGAGCGCCGAGGCGATGTCGGTGTAGAGCCGATCGTCTTCGTCCTCGGGCCGTGGGATCGTCTCCAGCCCTCCGTCCTCGGGCAGCGAGACGCGATACGGATGGGCCGCAAACCCGACGACGCGAATCTGGTCCTCTTCGGCCTTGGCGTCGCGAGCTCGTTCGATGTAGTCGGCCGCCTTGTCGAGCACGTCGTCGGGAACCGACGAGGAGGTGTCGACCAGAAAGACGGTGGTGATCCGCGACTCGAAGGTCGTCGAGACGACCTGCACGAGCGCGCCGACCAACGCCACCAGCACCAGCGAGCGGAGCGCGACGTTGAGCCATCGCTGAAATCGGGGCAGATCCGAAAGCGTCCAGCGCTGGAACAGCCAGAGCACCGGGAGGGCCAGCAGTCCCCCGAAAAAGAGCGGCTCCAGAAGCTCGAACGTCCGTCCCTGAAAGTCGAACACCAGCGTCTGCTGGCCGGGCTCGACGATATAGTGGAAGAACGCCCAGCTCCCGGCCAGCCAACTGCCGATCAGCAGGACCCAGAAGGCGATCTCCCCGAGATGTGCTCTCAGATGATCCATGAACTCACACGGTGATCTTGCGATTGTAGGTCCACCACTCGGCGATCAGCAGGAGACACGTCGCCAATACCGCCCAGATCCAGAGTTCGCGGCGGTCGAAAAAGAGCGATTCGGCGCTCTTCTGCTGACTCTCGCGGCCGAGGTCGATGGAGCCGGGCGTGATGTCGGATTCCTCCGGGTCGGCTAGATTCCCTGCCACCGGCGTCGTCTCCTGATCGGTGCGAATCTCGTAGAAGCCGGGATACATCCCGCGGAAGACGGCTCGCCCCTCGAAAATCGGGACGGTCGAGGTCTCTCCCTCGGGGTTGGTCACCTGCGCCGACTCCACCCCGTCGGGCATCTCGATCGACCAGCTCTCGCCGGTGACGTAGTTCGGAATGTAGCTGGCGTCGTCGAGTTTGAAGTAATCGATCAGATTGAACAACAACATCGGAAATGCCACTCGCAGGGGCAGATCGCTGTCGCGAACGTCGAAAGCGATAGCCACCAGATTGCGATCGTCCTCGGTGCGCGTGACGAGCAGTGGCGTCCCCACCGACGAGACCACCCGGGTGTCGCCCCGCTCCATCGCCAGCTTGTCGGCCGAGCCGATGTTGAGATCTTTGAGCGTAATCCACCGCATCAGCGGATGGCTCCGCTTGACGGAAGTGACGGGCGGCTCGTCGACCGTCCCCTGGCTCGTCCACGGCGAGTTGTCTCCCTCGGGCGCGATGTAAGCGAAGTTGCCCGATTCCGGGATCGGTGGTGCCATCCGATCGAAGATGGTGACGTCGTAGTCGCTCGCCGTCTCGGGCCGATAGTCCTCGGGCGAGACCTTCTGGACGTCGACGTTGGGGTTCAACAGCAGCGCTCCCTCCAGATAGAGGTTGTCGGTGGTCACCGTCTGCACGTCGACTTTCTCCATTTTCGGCAGCAGCGCAAAGGCGCGATCGTCGAGCGGAAAGACATCGCGAGCATCCCGGCTTTTGAGCTTGATGCGCGCCTCGAGTCGCTCGCCGGCGACCGCCTGGCTCGGATAGAATCGCTGTTTGGTTTCACCGGCCTCCAGCGCCAGGGGCTTCGAGTCGACCATCCGCCCGTCGGCGTAGATCTGGAGTTCGGCCCGCACCGTGCGCTCGAAGTAGTTGCGCACTTGGACGAATAGCTCGTAATCGAGCTTGTTGGCGACATACCGGCGGACGTTGAAACCCGTGAGGGCGAGGTTGCCCCTTTCTTCGCCGACCTGGATGTGGCGGACGTTGGTCGAGTCGTCGAGTTCGACGTTCTCGAGCTGATCTCGCTCGAATCCCGACCCGTCGCTGACGATCACCAGCTCGCCCCGTTCCTTGTCGCGAAGGGAGTCGACGGCAAAGGAGACGGCCTCCTCGAACGACGTCCCCGTCCCCACCGTCGAGACGTCCCGCAGCATTTGCTCGAGCACCGAGGGTTCGTTGACGAATGGACTCCGGGGATGGACCTGACTGTTGAAGGTCACGAACATGATCCGATCCTCGGCCCCGACGGTCTCGAGCAGCTTCAGCGCCTTCTCGCGCCCGACGTCCAGTCGATCGGCTCCCTCGGCAACGTCGGTCGAGGCCATGCTCGCCGAGTTGTCCAGCAGCAGCACGATGTGGCGCCCCGAGACGACCTCCTCCTCGAAGTGGGGATCGAGGAGACCGAAGGCCAGAAGCGCCACGAGCAGAATCTGCAGCAACCACGACAGGATGCGGCGCAGGCGGCGCCAGAGGTCCGACTGACGACTTTGCTCCTCGACGACCTTCGCCCACAGGCCGGAGAACGGGACTTCGACCCGACGGCGTCGGAGCTTGAGGACGTACAGCAGAGTCATCACGAGCGCGGCCACGCCGGCGCCGATCAGAACGGTCTGTAGCTAAAAGAGGCCGTTAAACTGCAAGAGTGATAGCGGGGGAAGGGTCGAGTTGTGAAGACGTCAGAGGTGTCGAGGGCGAATTCAGTCTGCTATAGACGTGCGTCATGGACGAGATACCGATGGAGAGTCG
>JAQCND010000652.1 GCA_028274765.1 Bradymonadaceae bacterium | reverse complement strand
TTCTTTCTGAGTTTCTCCAACTCTTCGCGTTCTTGTTGAAGCTTCTCTTTTTTCTCTTGGAGCAGTCGGCGCTGGGCCAACCCGGAGATGCCGAGTACCAGCACGAAGACCAGAATGAGTCCGGACATCAGATCCGTATACGAGGTCCAGAAGTTGATGTCTCCGGGTTTGCGATCGTGAGAGTTGCTTCGTCGCATGGTATCTCAACACACAGAAAGTCAGACTGGCGGATGGTTTGTGACGGCACCCAGCCGTCGAACGCCGCTCGTGCCGGCGAGGTTCCATCAGGGGGTTGCATCCTCCTGGTCTCAGGTCGTGTCGTCGTCACTGGAAGCATTCCCGAACCTGGGAGTGGACGTGTCCGATTCACGGTCCTCGCGCTCAGTCGTGGATGGAGAAGATGCCGAGAGCGAAGAGGGCGAGGGGACGTCCACGGAAGCACCATCGCCCTCTTGGTCGGCTTCGTCCCCCCGTTCCTCGTATCTATGACCCGATTCGAGTGCAGATGTCGGCTCCTCCGAGGTCGCTCGACGATCGCTGACGTGTTCGGATTCTTCGCGCCGCATGTCTCGAAGGACCCCTTGCATCTCGTCGAGTTCGGCGAGCAGCTCCAGAGAGGTCTCCTCGAACCGTTCGCCCTGTTGGGTTAGCTCGTCGGTCATCTCGGAGGTCGCCTCCTCGAGGCGAGCCAGTGCGTCTTCGGATTGCAGCCTCTCCAGAAGTTCGAGTGCCGACGCAATCTGATACATTTTGTCCTCGAGAGTCTGATGGTGCGCCTCGATGCCCTCTGCCATGCCGTCGGCGAGTTGTTCCAGCTGTTCGAGGGTCCCCTCGATGTTGTCGGCAAAATCGTGTTCGGTGGATTCGACCGTCGAGCGCCACTCCTCGACGATGCCGATGAGCTCGGTCTGTGTCCGCTCGACGATGGTATTCAGATGGTTCTCGGTCGACTCGATCTGCTCCGAGAGTGTCGTCACCACGTCCTCCTGGTGGTGGAGCAGGTCGTCGACTCCGCGCTCGAAGGCATCTTCGGCGACTTGGACGGTGGTCGCGAGGCTTGCGGTCGTCTCCTCCATCGTTGTCTGGAGCGTGCTGTCGACAGCTTCCAGCGTCTCGCGAGTTTCGTCGACCTGTTCGGCCATGAGTTCGCGAACGTCGTGCTGATGTTCGATCGTCGCCTGGTGGTGTTCCATCAACGTGTCGTCGCGCCTCGCGATCGAGTCACGCAGCGACTCGAACTGCTCGAGTATATCGCGAGTCACCGTCACACTTGTCTCGATGTGCTCGGTATACGTCTCGAGCCGCGACTGCAGATCGGCGAGTGTCCCGACCTCCCGGCGGAAGGTCTCCCGGAGCTGACGTTCGTGGTCGAGGAGGTCTCGCTGGTGGTCGAGGAGTTCACCGAGCTGACTCTGGTGGTCCTCACGCTGCCGTTGCGTCTCCTCGAGCAAGTTGCGATGGGCCTCCAGGCGATCTCGAAGCGCATCGAAAGGATCATCGAGCGACTCGCGGAAATGGTCCGTGAACGTATCGAACATGCGCTCGAGTACGTCTCTGTGACGCTCGAACTGTTCGTCTCGTGTCTCCTGGAACTCGTCGCGGAGACGCTCGTTGGATTGTTTCATCTTGTCGAATTCGGCGGCGAGGTTGCTCATCCTCGCTTCGAGTCGCCGGAGTCCGTGAGCGGTCGACTTCTCGATGTCGAGGAACTCGAGATGTTGACTGAAGGTCTCTCGCGACTGTCGAAACGCGTGGAGTAGAGGTCGGCCGAACACCAGACTAATGGCCGAGCTCGCAATGCCGATGAACGACGACAGAAAGGCGACGCCCACCTGGGGGAGGAGGGCCTTGAGACTCGCACTCAGCGTCTCGGCATCCTGCCCGAACTGGAGGTCCTGGAGTCCGTACACCAGCCCAATGAATGTGAAGAGAATCCCGAGCGACGTAAAAAGCGAAGGACCCCGGCGCATCATGACGTCGACCAGGTGATCGTCGCGCGAGCCGGGAAAGGGTCCGGGAGCGAGCAGGGGTTCGCTCCCCTCGACCTCCAGGTATCCGTCGGACATGCGCTCGAGCGCGCCCCGGTCGAGACAGGCGGCGAGCGACGCATTGTCGGACGAAGTTTGGAGGCGATCGAGAAGCTGCCGGCTTCTCCCCTCGGATTGGTTGAAGAAGTCATCGAGTTCGCGCCGACCCTCCTCGAAGGTCTCGACGTGGGTCTGGAGCCGGAGGAGTGACCATGTGAAGATGGCGACGAGCACGACCTCGATGGCCAGAAAGGGACCGGTGAGCCGCCAGTTCAAGCTGTCGAGACCCGCGATGTAGAAGATGAGTCCGTTGACTCCGGTGATGAGCAACAGATAACCGATGACACTCCATTGGGAGGTCTTCATGACAGATACACGTGTCGAGTTCAGATGACCTCGAGAGAGGAGATGGGTTCCCCCTCGATGGATGATTGACTCTGGTCGGAGGCGTCGACGCTCAATCGGAAGTCTGCTGTGTTGGGAGCGTTCGAACCAGCCGAAATCCGGCGTTGAAGGCACATCCGCTCGGCGGACCGGACATGCGAGAGGCAGCGCGACAGCGGCGAACCCCATCGGCCGTATTCATCCCCCATCCACATCCCCGGTACACCCGCTTTCGTCCCGTCGACGCTCCCGTAGGATCGATGCGCGTCCTCCCCGACGGATAATCGGCCGGGCGATCCCAGGTCCATTCGATGACGTTGCCGAGCATGTCGTGGAGTCCCCACGGATTGGGTTGTTTCTGCGCGACGGGGTGAGGGCCACACGTCTCCGCCGACTGGAGGCGATCCGTCCAATCGGAGCAGTCGTACCCGCCCGGGTAGTCAACACCGCTGTTGCCCGAGTACCACGCGATGTCGCCCAATCCTCGAGCGTGTCGGTCGCTGACGATATCCCAAGTGTCGGAGTAAACGGCAGACGTGGTGCCGGCTCGCGCCGCGTACTCCCATTCGGCTTCGGTCGGGAGACGATAGCCTTGGCAGTCGACGCCCTCGAAGGAGATCGTCTCGCAGGTGAATTGCGTCCGATTGGCGTAACAGTGGCGACCCTCGTTTTCATCGGGTGGACAACCGCCTCCCAGTCGACCCTCGCACCCGATCGTCTCGTAGCACGTCTCGAGCCCCTCGCGCCGAGAGCGTGCGTTGGCGTATCGAATGGCTTCGTACCAGTTGACGCGCTCGACGGGACAGTCGGGGCCGCAGTTGTCGAAGTAGGAGGGATTGCGCTCGGCCACTTCGAGCCATTCGCCCTGAGTGACTTCAGTTCGTTTGATGGCGAAGGGATGGGTGATTTCGACGCGATGTCGGGTTTCGTTGTCGAATCGGCCCTCCTCGTCGGACGGACTCCCCATCTGAAACGAACCGGGAGGAGCGAGGACGTATCCCTCGGGGACGTCGAGCCGCCGGCGAAGCTGTTGACGAGAAAGAGAGAACTCGTCGTCAGAGGACTCACCGTGTCCAATATCATGACCGCCATTTTGAGCGTTCTGGGACGACGACGCGTCTCGAGAGGGGGACGATCGGACGAGTGTATCGGCTTTTCCGCCTGTTCCCTCGTCGCTCTCCCGACCATCAGTGTCGCCCCCGAACAGGGAGGCCCCCATGATGGCCCCCGTTCCGCCAGTCAGGCCAAGTATGATGACGGCTCCCACTCCCCACAGCCGTCCTCCACGATGGGAATCGGCTCGATCGTCGTTCTGCAGATCCGCCTGATCTTGTGAGCGCATCGAGTCGGCGGAGGTCTCCGAGGGCACATCATCGGACTCGAGGTCCATCTCGGCCACGATGTCCTCGAGATACTCGTGATCCCAGGCCCCTCCAGCATCTCCCTCGGTCGACAGCAACCGCTCGGCTCGCTCGACCGCATCTCTGAGTGTGCCGGGGACGTCCTCGTCGAGATGGTCAAACCACTCGCCGAGAAGCCCCGTCTGCACGACCTCGCGCAGGGTATCGGCACCGCGCGATCGCACTTCCCGGCGGAGGTCGTCGTAACTGGTAATCCAGACACCGTCGCCCTTCTCGCTCGACGGGTCCAGAGTTAACTCGATCGGCCCAACGCGCCAGAGAAGCTGCCAGACGCCCCGGTGCCGCTCTCGCTCGTGCTCGCCCTCGTCGGCAGTGTCGCGGAGGCGATCCCGCAGCTTCTGGTACCAGTCGTACACCCAGTGGTCCGGATAATCCTCGACCCAGACGCGCATCGCGCCCCCCTCGATGGCCTGGTGGAGATCCGAGGCGACGAGGCGTCGATGGCCCGACTCGATCAGTTTCTCGATGTCGTTTGGATGCCGAATCGGCGGGGCGGCCGTCCCCGATGCGCGCTCGACCAGGGGTGGGCGTTTCTGGAGGTCCGCTCCGAAACGCTCGAGGACCTCGTCTCGCACTTCTTCGATGGTCTCACGGTCCAGCTCGAGTTCGAGCCCTCTGCGTTCGACCTCGGGACGGTCGGTGTGCTCGAGCAATCCACCCTCGGGCCCGTCACCGTCGTCGAGCCGCTCGCGGATGACATCGGTCAGCTCGTCTCGGCGCGCCTCGAGGTCGTCTCGACATATCCCCTCGACGACGATCTCGCGATAGGTCTCGCGATCCCGAGAGGCTCGATGAAGCTCTCGCCAGCGGTCGTGCTGAAGCACCTCGAGGGCGGATTGTCGCTCCGAACCGCGCCCGCTGTCGGCGAGCCGCTCGAGATACATCTCGAGGGTCTGAAAACGCTCGCCATACGCCTCGAACGACTCGGGCTCGCGGGCGAACTCGACGACCTCCTCCTCGGGCACCAGCAGGGCCAGCCACTCGCCCTCGTTGAGCACCTCCGCCAGTGTGGCTCCGCCTGGATGGGGAACCGACCCGTAGAGGAACTCGGACTCGGACGCTTCGTCGGTCGAATCGCCCGGTCCACGCGATGGATTGTCGTCCTGCGGGGTCTCCTCGCCGTCATCCAGCGACGACGATTCGACCAGACGCGAGGGGGGCGAGGCGTTGTCGGATGCATCGGATTCGATCCGAAGGGTGTCGGCCTCCG
>JAQCND010000651.1 GCA_028274765.1 Bradymonadaceae bacterium | reverse complement strand
CCCATTCCCGACGAGTACGATCGGATGCGAGAAAATCAGATCATTTATACTTACTTCCATCTGGCCGCCGTCCCCGAGCTGGCCGATGCGCTGGTCGAACGGAACGTCACTGCCGTGGCCTACGAGACGATCCAGCTTCCGGACGGGCGTCTGCCGCTCCTCGAGCCGATGAGCGAAGTGGCGGGACGCATGTCGATCCAGGTCGGCGCTCGCTGTCTCGAGCGCGAGATGGGCGGCAAAGGCGTCCTGCTCGGAGGCGTGCCCGGCGTCCATCAGGCCAACGTCGTCGTGCTCGGCGGCGGTACGGTCGGCACCGAGGCCGCTCGCATCGCGATCGGCATGGGCGCGAGCGTCAAGATTCTGGACATCGATGTCAGTCGCCTCCGCTACCTCGAGGACGTCTTCGAAAATCGCATCCAGACGCTCCACTCGAATGCCGAGACCATCGCTTACGAAGTTCAGCAGGCGGATCTCGTCATCGGAGCCGTACTCATTCCGGGGGCCAAAGCCCCTCATCTGGTGACACGCGACCACATCGAGTCGATGGACCCCCGAAGTGTAGTCGTCGACGTCTCGGTCGACCAGGGAGGGTGTATCGAGACCTGTCATCCTACGACTCACGACAATCCGACGTATACGGTCGACGAGGTCGTCCACTACTGCGTCTCGAACATGCCGGGTGCCGTTGCACGTACCTCGACGTTCGCCCTCAACAACGTGACGCTCGAGTACGGACTCTCGATCGCCGACCAGGGACTCGAAGAGGCTGTCGCCGACAACAAACCCCTGCGCCACGGTGTCAATACCTACCGGGGCCACGTCACCCACGAAGCCGTCTCAGAGAGTCTCGATTACGCTCACGTGCCGGTTGAAGAGATCGTGTGACCGAGAGATCCGTCCCGGGGCCTCGTCTCTCGACGCGAGCTGGAGTCATCGACCATGCGGCGCGTGACCGTTCTCTTGGTGATCGGATGATGTATCTGGACGGGAATGGGCCTGGGAGGTTGCTCTTCGCGAACCTCTTCGGAGGGATGGTGCCTCTCGGGGCCCGATACGGGTGAGAGCACACGAGAGGGACGAGAGTCCCGAGACGTTGGTGAGCCTCGAGTCGACACGACTCCACCGCGCAATGTGCCCCCGGCTCCCTCGAATGACACGCGAGCTCGTGAGGGTGATCGACAAGTCGATCTCGACACGTCTCGAGATACCTCGTCGACCGATGGCACCCGAGAGAGACGCGTCGAGACCCGGGGCGGGCACTCTACTGGCACTGAAACGGTGACGATGGATGGTTCTATCCGTCGTTCGAACCGCAGCAACTCATCGAGTGGCCGGCTTGCTGCCCGACCGCTTTGCCCGAGCGCCGGCCTCCCGATGAGACCTGGTGGCTCGACGGGATCTCCGAGTCGGAGGTCTTGGCTGGAGTGGGAGGCGGCCGACTCGCCGCCGTATCGGTCGAAGGGCAGTTGAGCCGAGTCCGCGCAGCCCCGAAAACCGCTCTTACCGCCCGCTCTCCGTCGACAATGCCACTCTCGCTTCCTGTCGTACGTTCGAACACTTCCACTCCCGTGTGGAGCCCCGCGTGGGCGATCGCTGTGTGGAAGGGATCGAGGCAAATCCCCTCGACGAGGACGAACCGCCGAACTTTGAGATGATGCGACTCTTCATCAATCAATCCCCGGCGCGAACCTATCGTCTGACTATCGAAGTCGGGCCGAGGACGACAGCCGACGGGGGCATACAGGCCCGAATCGTCTTTCGGGTTCCGCCGGACGCGGATTTCGAGCCGGAGCGTGAATCGCTCGGCGGGCGAGTCCGGCGCTTTGAGACCCGTTGCAAGTCGTTCGCCGGCATCACCACGTGTACCCGGGACCTCAGCAGTGTCGAGGGATGGCTCCAGCTCGCAAACTCGAACATCGACGATTGACTCCGCAACCACAAGGTCAGTCTCGAGACGACGACGCTCGAATCGAGTCGGGGGGCGCCACCCGAAGCGTTTTGCAACGACAAAGAGTCCATCTGCATTTGGGGATACACCGGGCGGAGGCGCGAGATTCGGACTGAAAGGCTCTCGAACGGAAGAGCAGGCAGGTATTATCAACGGTAATGCAGCGCCTGAATATTGCTCTCCCCACCGGTTGCACTTCGCTCGCCACGCCACCGCATTCCCTCGATTCAGAAGTACGACGTGTATCGGCCGCACTCCTGCCAATCCGGAGCTCGAACATGGTGAGATGGGACTGCTGGAGCCGACACAAATCCCTTCGGGTTTCGCACTCGTCTCCAGACATGGGAGCTGAGCCAACGATGCAGAGCAGTGAAACAGCGTCAGTCCGGCGCGCGCCAGCATCTCGTACACGTCTCCACATGTACCCTCCGGGAGCCGCGATGCTCCACCCGACCGTGAGCCTTCCTGCGGGGGGCCTGCCGCCGAGCGGCCTCTCGGCGACGAGGCTGTTGCGCGCCATCGTTCGGTACCCACCACCGCCGGCGCGCACACTCCACCCCGCTATTGATGATCTTCGAGCGTTCAGCGGGGTTTGTTGCGTATGTCGGCCGCTTCCGGAGGACGCTGACCCTCGATCTGTGACGGGGGTGAGGCGAGTGCACACGAGTCCGATCCAATGTTGACAACCATCGTCGAGTCTCGTGTATCTCGGCCTCGTACCGTCTGCACGCGACGCCGGTATGTTTTGAAAATGATTTTCAAATTCATGTTGACAGCTAATTGAAAACCTGTATCAATACGCACCGAAATAAGTGGGTATTTTGAGATCATGTCGCACCATCAAAAGGACGCGAGACGATGAAGTACCTCAAGGCAGCTCTGTTCGCAGGATGTCTCTTCGCCGTCGGCCCTCTCTTCATGACGGGTTGTGGCGACAGCGGTTGTAAAACGGGAAGCACCCAGTCGTGTAGTTGTGACGGCGGCATGGAGGGTCAGCGCGTCTGTCAGGACGACGGCACCTACGGCCCATGCCAGTGTGAATCCGATGGTTCGGGCAGCGGATCCGGTAGCGGATCTGGTTCGGGCTCCGGCAGCGGCTCCGGGTCGGGCTCCGGCTCCGGAAGTGGCGACTCGGCGGACGCCGGCATGAGCGATGTCAGCATGTCGGAGGATGGCACCTCCGAAGGCGGCACGAGCGACGCCGGCACGAGCGACGGGTCCTGAATGCCTCTCCTCCCGGAGGTCGCTCGACGTGGGTGACCTCCGGCCCGCGCTCGATCTCCCTCCCAGGTCTCTCCCCCATTCTCCTCGAATACGATGGCTGTCTCCGCGCGATCGACCCCGACTGCGACTGCTCCCGACCGACCCCGCGATGCCACTCATCCCCCGCCTTCGTCGGCGCTCGTCGTCGGCGCGGGCGTCTCCGGATTGAGTGCCGCCTTACTCCTGGCGCGCCGGGGCGTCGACGTCGACGTCTGGGAGGCCGGCGACGAGCCCGGGGGGATTCTCGAACCGGTCGGCTTTCAGGGCATCGACTGCGATCGCGGCTCGCACCGCGTCCATCCCGAATCCCACCCCCTCCTGCGCGAGCTCACCGAGGAGGAGGACTGGGAGGAGCGCGACCGCAACGGCAAGCTCGTCCTCAACGGGCGCCACATCCCCTATCCGATCGACCCCGTCAGCTTCTTGCGCGGGTTGGGCTGGGAGGCGGCCGTCGACATGGGGCTCGGGTGGTTGATGCGCCCGAACGTCTTCGAGCGCTTCCTCAACTGGGAGGATGCTCGCCAAGAGACGCCGACCGACGACAAGGGCTTCGAGAATTTCGTCGTCGAGCGCGTCGGCCACAGCGCTTATCGCCGCTTCTACCGGCCGTACGTCGAGAAGGTCTGGGGCGAAAACCCCGACGACATCTCGCAGTCGGTCGCCAAACAGCGCGTCTCGACCTCCGACCCCGTCAAATCCATCCTGAAATCGATCGGATTCAAGGACGACGAGACCTTTCTGTACCCTCGCTCCGGCATGGCGGGACTGGCCACACGATTGACCCAGAAGGCCCAGCGCCAGGGCGTCGACATCGAGTACGGACGTCGCTACGACCCGGAGCGCGACGGGACCGACGACAGCGGAGCGCCCGCCGACTACGACGCCGTCGTCTACAGCGGGTACCTCCCCGACCTCGTCGACGACACCGAACTCGAACACCGGGGGCTCTATCTCCTCCACATGGCCTTTCCCGAGGAGGTCGTCGACGACACGATCGATACCTGGTACATCCCCGAGACGGACTACTGGTTCGGGCGCGTCTCTCAGCCCGAGAATTTCTCGCCCGACCTGAGCCGAGAGTCTCAGTCCATCCTCTGTGTCGAGATTCCGGAGGGACGCTGGGGACGCGACCGCGACTTTCTCGAGGAGACCGACACGGTCGTCGAACAGCTCGTCGACGCCGACATCCTCCAGGAATCGGTCGAGCCCGTCGACGCCCGTCAGACCTTCGTCTCGCGCGTCTATCCCCACTACTTCCGCAACTGGTACGACGAATGGGAGGCGACCCTGGAGACGGTCCGCGCCATGGGAGATGTCGTCCCCGTCGGACGCCAGGGGCTCTTCTTGCACTGCAACATGGACCACTGCGTCTCGATCTCGGCCGACGCCGTCGATCATCTGATGGCCGACGAGCCGCTCGAGGGCTGGTTCGATCGTTGCTCGGACTATCTGGATCTCCGAGTCCGTGACTGATTCCTCCGACCGGCTCGAACTCGATGCCACCTCGATCGGCGCCGTCCTCGGGGCGGCGGCGATCTGGGTGGTCTATATCGGCTGGGGATATCTGACCGACGGCCAGTCGCCCTACGGCGACGACAACTCGGCGCACATGGCGCTGATGCTGCACATCGCCGAGCTGTGGCGGGCCGGCGTGACGGACCTGTGGTGGAACCAGTCCAACCTCGGGCTTCCCCTGTTTATGGCCTATCAGCCCCTCCCGGGGCTCGTCAGCGGCACGGTCGCCTCGCTTCTCCCCGACGTGGCGGCCCGAATCACCTGGTTCAAAGTGACGATCATCGGTCTCTGGGCCGCCATGCCGACGGCCTGGTATGTCGGCGGCCGATGGATGGGGCTGAGACGCCCCGAGGCGCTGGCGTTCGGGGTGTTGACGCTCGCGATCCACGACCTCCACGACGTCGGCTTCGGGGTCAGTGCCGCCGTTTACGGCGGACTCTACACCCAGATCTGGGGGATGTTCTTCATGCCGCTGGCGATCGGCAGTTTCCGCCGGTACGTCATCGACCGAGAGGGGCGGCTCGTCACCCCGGTCGTCTGCTTCGTCCTCGTCTCGATGTCGCACCTCTTTTGCGGCATGTAC
>JAQCND010000650.1 GCA_028274765.1 Bradymonadaceae bacterium | reverse complement strand
TCGGGCGTGCGATGGAGACCGCTGTAGACGACTTCAATGCCGGCGTCTCGGAGCGCCCGTGCGATGACTTTCGCCCCTCGGTCGTGGCCATCGAGTCCGACCTTGCCGATCAACACTCGATATGTGCGCGTCTCTCCCTCGGTCATCTCGACTCTCCGTCAGGGGGTGCGAGTCACCGACCCTCGAAATCGGGGTCGCGACGCGCCTCGAAGGCCTCCATGCCCTCGACGCGGTCCTCGGTATCGAACAGGTCGCCAAAGGCCTCGCGCTCACGCTCGAGCCCTTCGTCGAGTGGCAGGTCGCGCCCGTCTCGCATGACGCGCTTGGCGGCTCGAATGGCGAGCGGAGCGCGCGAGGCGATGGTATCGGCCACGTCACGAACGCGCTTCTCGAAGACGTCGACCTCGAAGACGTCGCAGGTGAGGCCGATGGCGTCGGCCTGTTCGGCATCGATGTTGTCGCCCGTCAAGACGAGCTCGCGGGCCCGCTGCCAGCCGACGACTCGTGCCAGCCGCTGAGTGCCGCCGAATCCGGGAATGATGCCGAGTGTCACCTCCGGCACGCCGAAGCTGGCGCGTCCCGAAGCGTAGATGAGATCGCAGGCGACGGCGACCTCGAGCCCGCCGCCGAGCGCAAAGCCGTCGACGGCGGCGATGACGGGCGCGGGGATCGCCTCGATGGCATCCATCGTCTCGTGTCCTTTCTTGCAGAGCGCCTCCCCTTCTTCGGGCGACATCTCCGCCATTGCCCCGATGTCGGCGCCGGCGATGAAGGCGCGTCCCTGGCCTTCGAGGAGTACCGTTTGGAGTCCATCGCGCTCGGCGAGCTGTTCGGCCGCCTCGTGCAGTTCGGTCAACACCTGACCGTTGATGGCGTTGAGCTTGTCCGGGCGCCGGAACGTCACCGTCGAAATGCCGTTGTCGTGCTCGAGCGAAAGCGTCTCAAAATCACTCATGGTTTTGGTCTCGAAGTAAGAGCTGATTTCAAAACCTCTTGCCCTTCAAACTAGGCCGACTGGGATCCGGCGCTCCAGAGGGCCGATCGCACTGCAACGAACAGTCATCAGGCAGTTTAGAACTCGTTGCTGAGGTTTTGAAACGTGGTTTAATGAGCGACACGGACATCAACAGTCCAGTTCGTCACGGGAGACGGGGGCGATCAGTCGCCCCCGATGCCCGATCTCATTCACCGTACTCGTAGAAGCCTCGTCCCGATTTTTTGCCGAGCCACCCCGCCTCGACGTGCTTCCGGAGCAGCGGACAGGGACGGTATTTGGGATCGCCGAGGTCGTCGTGCAGGACCTCGAGAATCGACAGACACGTATCGAGCCCGATGAAGTCGGCCAGCGTCAGCGGCCCCATCGGCTGATTGGTTCCGAGCTTCATCGCCTTGTCGATGTCCTCTCTGTTGGCCACGCCCTCCATGAGCGCGAAGGCAGCCTCGTTGATCATCGGCATGAGGACGCGATTGACGATGAATCCGGGTGAATCTTCGGAGAGGACGACTTCTTTGCCCATCGATTTGGCGATCGCCTGAGTCGTCTCGAAGGTGTCGTCCGAGGTGGGCAGCCCGCGGATGAGTTCGACGAGCTCCATGACCGGCACTGGATTCATGAAGTGCATGCCGACCACCCGGTCGGGGCGTTCGGTCACCGACGCCAACTGGGTGATGGAGATACTCGAGGTATTCGAGGCGAGGATCGTCTCGTCGGACGTGTGGGCGTCGAGTCGTCGGAAGATGTCCTCTTTGAGCTCTTCGTCCTCGGTGACGGCTTCGATCACCAGCTCGACTTCGCTCATCGCCTCGAGGCTCGTCGTCGAGCTCAGGCATTCGATGGCCTCGGTCC
>JAQCND010000646.1 GCA_028274765.1 Bradymonadaceae bacterium | reverse complement strand
TCAGTGAACAAAGTCAAGGCGTCCCCATTGGGAGCCACTGTATCCCGTCTCCTTTCATCCCGAGTGCTTCGATCATGCCGACGAGTCGCGAGCGATTCCTGCGAGCCTGCCATTGTGAAACCGTCGATCGCCCTCCGATCTGGATCATGCGTCAGGCGGGTCGCTACCTTCCAGAATACCGCGAACTCCGCGAGGAACATTCGTTCCACGAGGTGGTCGAAACGCCGGAACTAGCCCGCGAGGTGACGCTTCAGCCAATGCGTCGCTTCGAGATCGACGCGGCGATCATCTTCTCCGACATTCTCGTGATTCCCGAAGCGATGGGACAGGGTTACTCGTTTCCGGAGGGCGGCGGGATCGAAATGGAGTTCGCCGTCGAGGAGCACGACGACCTCGACCGCCTCTCGACGGATGATATTGCAGACAAACTCTCGCATGTCGGTGACGCGTTGTCGCTCGTGCGAGAGGAGCTGGGCGACGATCGCGCGCTCGTCGGATTTGCCGGGTCGCCATGGACACTCGCCACCTACATGATCGAGGGCGAGAGCGATCGCAAGCGGACCGCTGCCCGGCTGGCCTACTACAACGACCGCGAGCTGCTCGATGCTCTGCTCGAGCGAGTGACGACCGCTCTCGAAGATTACATCGATCTCCAGATCGAGTCGGGCGTCGACGCTGTCCAACTGTTCGACTCCTGGGGCGGAATGCTCTCGCCGCAGGGCTACCGAGAGGCGTCGGCGCGCTGGATGGAGCGGCTCGTCGACCATGTCGACGGGCGAGTCCCGGTGATCGTCTTCACCAAGGGCATGCACCACCTCCCCGACGCGCTCGCCTCGACGGGCGCCGACGTGGTGAGCATCGACTGGCGGGCTCGCCTCGACGAGGTCGCCGATCGACTGCCGGAGACGATGGCCGTCCAGGGCAATCTCGATCCCTGTCTGATGAGTGCCGAGCCGGATGTCGTCGAGCAAGAGGCACGCGAACTCATCGAGCGTGTCGGCGACCGACCCGGATTCATCGCCAATCTCGGCCACGG
Organism: Bradymonadaceae bacterium; assembly: GCA_028274765.1. Taxonomy (GTDB): domain Bacteria; phylum Myxococcota_A; class Bradymonadia; order Bradymonadales; family Bradymonadaceae; genus CAJXPB01. The sequence continues at coordinate 2,768 of JAQCND010000646.1, read as the reverse complement.
CATCTTACCGAGCGCCCGTCCGGAGAGCGTCGAGCGATTCGTCGAAACGGTGGCGTCTCACACTGCCGAATAACGGTCGTTCGCGAGTCGAGTATTGGTCTCGAGATTGACAACGTCCAGAGTATCTCGACCTCGCAGCCGGGGTCGGGACCGAGGAGCTACCATCATGGCACCACCACACATTGCGATCGTCGGAGCCGGGATCACCGGACTCACCACCGCTCATCATCTGCGGCGCCGGGGCCTCGAGGTCACCGTCTTCGAGGCCGACGACTCCGTTGGCGGCCGTATTCAATCGGCCGAGCAGGAGGGGTATCGGCTGGAGCGCGGGCCGCACACCCTCCTCGAGCGCAATCGAGCGACGGCGCATCTGCTCGACGATCTCGACCTGGAGTCGGAGATGGTCGTCGCCTCCGAGGAGGCCAATCGACGCTACGTCGTGCGCGACGGTCGCCCCCTGCCCGTGCCGATGTCGCCGGGGGAATTCTGGGAGACGGATTTGTTGAGCACGGAGGCCAAGCTCCGATTGCTCGCCGAACCTCTTGTCCCCAGGCGCGACGATGGCGTCGACGAGAGCCTCGGCAATTTCGTTCGCCGCCGGCTCGGCGAGGAGGTCCTCGACTACGCGATCGGCCCGATCGTCGGCGGCATCTACGCCGGTCAGCCCCGCCTGCTGTCGGCTCGATACGCCTTCGAGACCGCCTGGGAAATGGAGCGAGACTACGGATCGATGGCCGCGGGTGGACTCGCTCGCATCGTCGATCGCATCATGGACGACTCGGGGCCCGAGCGCCGTCTCTTCTCGTTCGAGGAGGGGTCGGCCCGGCTCGTCGAACGGCTGGTCGAGAGACTCGACGACGTCGTCGAGCGAGGCGTCGAGATCCGCGAGATCGAGCGCACTGACAACGGCCCGCCTCCCGCCTGGCGTCTCATCGATGCCGAGGGGCACGACGTCTCGAGCGGTCCCTTCTCGTCAGTCGTCTGGACGGGACCCGCTTACGCGTTGGCCGATCTCGACCTGCGCGGTCCCAGTCACCGAGACGATCGAATGGAACGATTCGAGGAGGTCGCCTATCCGCCCGTGACCGTCGTCGCCACAGGGGTCGAGCGCGACTGCGTCGACCACCCGCTCGACGGTTTCGGCATGCTCGTCCCCGAACCCGAACCCCATCCCATTCTAGGGACGCTCTTCATGTCATCGGTCTTTCCCAACCGAGCGCCCGAGGGCAAGGCCCTGCTGTCGACGTTCGTCGGCGGGGCGCGCGAGCCCGAGGCGGCTCACATGGAGCGCTCTGAGCTCGTCGAGCGCGTCCAGACCGAACTCCACGATCTCATCGGCCTTCACGGAGCGCCCGAATTCGTCGACATCTACCGGTGGGAGCGCGCGATTCCCCAGTACGAGGTCGGGTACGGCCGTCTGATGACGTTGATGAAGCAGCTCGAGGCCGATCATCCGGGTCTCCACCTGGCGGGGAGTTTTCGCAACGGGGTCGCCGTCCCCGATTTGATCGAGGCCGGAACCGAGCTGGCCGAATCGCTCGCCTCGGACGTCGTTGCGCCCCGTCGGCGTCGCCAGACGTCGGCGCGCGAAGTAGCCTGAACGACGATCGTGGCCCCCTCGACCGGCCGGGAGGGCCAGACGCCGACCATCGAGCAAACGATTCGACCTCGATACGCATAGCCTCGACTCTCCCTCGCCCGACATCATGCACGATCTCACGCGACGTCCGAGACGCCTGCGCCAGAGCGACAACATCCGCGAGCTCGTCCGCGAGACCGGCTTGAGCACCGACGATCTAATCATGCCGGTCTTCGTGACGGCCGAGGAGGACGTGCGGCGTCCGATCCCGTCGATGCCCGACATCTATCAGTACTCGCTCGACCGACTGGATCGCGAGCTCGACGAGCTTCTGGAGGTCGGCATCGAGCGCATCCTGCTGTTCGGCATCCCCGCCGAGGAAGACAAGGATGCGATCGGCTCGGATACCTTCTCGGACGACGGGATCGTCCAGCGCGCTCTCCGCCACATCCAATCGCAGTACGGCGACGAGTTGCTCGCGATCACCGACGTCTGCTTCTGCGAGTATACGACCCACGGTCACTGCGGCGTCGTCGACGACGAGGACCATCTGATGAACGATCCGACGCTCGAAAACCTCCAGCGTCAGGTCGTCTCCCATGCTCGCGCCGGCGCCGACGTCGTCGCCCCCTCTGGCATGATCGACGGCCAGGTCGGTGCCATCCGCTCGGCCCTCGACGACGAGGAATTCCACGAGGTGCCGATATTGAGCTACGCCGTCAAGTACGCCTCCGATTTCTACGGTCCCTTCCGCGATGCGGTCGAGACCGAAGACGACTTCGACCACCGACGCCGCTACCAGATGGATCCGCCCAACCAGCGAGAGGCGTTGGTCGAGGCCGAGCTCGATGTCGAAGAGGGGGCCGACATGCTGATGGTCAAACCGGCGCTGTCGTATCTGGACGTCATTCAGACGGTCGACGACCAATTCGACGTCCCGCTGGCCTGCTACAACGTCTCCGGCGAATACGCGATGACCCGGGCCGCCGACGAAAAGGGTTGGATCGAGGGAAACGAGGTGGCGCTGGAGATGCTGACCTCGATGAGGCGCGCGGGAGCAGACGTCATTATCAGCTACTTCGCACGCGCTGTCGCCGACGAACTTCCGTGACGCGGCCTGCGACAGGCGAGCCGGGAATGGTGCGATCGAGCTGTCCGTTCGTATCTACGACCGTCCTCTCTAGCCCGT
>JAQCND010000631.1 GCA_028274765.1 Bradymonadaceae bacterium | reverse complement strand
GATAGTCCATCGCCCCCGCCTCGTAGACGGCGTAGATCTCGCAGTCGGGGAGGCGTTCGATGAGGCCCTTCAGATGCATCTTGCCGTAGGGAAGCGTCTCGCGGTGACGCTCGGCGTCGTCGACGATGACCACGGTAAACCGGCGTTTGTGCATCTCGATGCCCATCCACACCGTGCGATCCTCGACGATAATCTTGTCGTCGTCTCGTTTGAGCCGATACGTTTACATGGTGAGGTCGACTCCATCTCAGGGTGCGGGGCCACCAGCCCCATGGTGAGTAGCTCAAGCGGTGAGTCGGCCTCATGTTTTGATGGTGGGCCGCCCCTGACAACAGCCGCGCGCTACATCACCATCTGCAACCTTGTTGACGAGGGCGCTCGCACGTGAACGTATCCTCCGCTCGATTTCCCCGTACAGCTGCCTCCGAGGCGAATCGGTCCATCGTGTCGGCCCCCGACGGACTCGTGTTCGTTTTGGCGTACTGCCGCCTCTTTGAAGCTCGGAGAGGGGATCCACACGCCTCGATCTCCGGGCCCGCGCCCGGAGCTAGATCCTGCCGCCTCCTTCGGGGGGCTTGGACGATAGCCGCTTCATCGGAGGACATATGCTAAAGCGAACACGCATGGCCCCCGACGTATATTTGGCGGGAGGCGCGTCGTCGAAAGGAGGGGCGCTCCCCCCGAACTCCCCCGGCAGAGAGGCGCATATTCATGTCTTTTTTTGACGAGATCTATCTGCTGGACTATTCTCGTTGTTCAGAACTTGACTCCGAATGCCCCACAGCAAGGTATGGGCTCCGATTCTCCAGACGACAAACGGGTCTGTCCGGCCTGTGGGGCGGAGGTAGCTCGAGTGCCATCGAGCGACTCTCAGACGCCCCCTCCTTGCCCGAACTGCGGTGACCTCCCTCCGCCCGATGGGCAGGAGGGATCAGCGCCCCCGGAAGATGACAGCCAGGATGCCGCCCCCGAAGCCGCGATCGTCCAGCGAGGTGACGGCGATACTCAGAAGCATTCGTTTCCGCAGACCCTCTCGAGCGCCTCAAACGATGCCGACGAGATCGGATCCGGCTCGGCCCCTTCGGAGTCGCCCCCCTCCGAAGATTCTCAGCCATTGGACAAAGCCGAGCGCGAGGCAGATGCAACATCGACTCTATCCGAGGATTCTCAGTCATTTGCCGAAGCCAAGCGCGAGGCAGATGCCGAAGTCGAGCCCGACGTCCACGAGCGCGACACTCACGTCTCTCAAAAACCACTGCTCGACATCATCGAGGAATCGGATCTCGATCGCCGCGAGGGCGAGACGCGGGGAGAATTTATCGACCGACTCCAGGCGTCGAAAGCTCAGAACGGAGAGAACGACGACCAGGAAGACACCGAAGGCCTCGATCTGCCAACCCCCGATACATTCCAGGCATCATCGGACCTCGACTCCAACCGCTCCGGCCTGTCTCCCGACGCCCCCACTCCCAAGACGAATCGGGCGACCTCCGAGCCCGAGTTCGACGACAACTCGGAGCTCCCCTCGACCGACGACGTCGAGCCCGAACAGCCACCCGATTACGAGTCAACTTCCTCCTCCGAGGAGGCTTCACCCACGAAATCCTCGAGTCGCGAGGAGACTATCAGCACCGAAGGTGTTCCCGAATCGCTGCTGGATCGGGCGGCCCCCTCTGAACGCTCCTCGACCTCCGACGACGCGCCATCGGAGCAGGCGGACGACGAGTCCTCCTCCGAGAAGATCGAGCGAGTGGACGATCAGACGGACGAGACGTCCGACGATGGCGAGAGCGCCCCGGATGCATTGGACTCGACTCAAGAATACTTGCATCCCGAGGAGGTCTTCGAGGAGGACGGAGATACCGAAGACCACGACGAAGACGGCACGTCTGGAAGCTCCGATCCCCTCGTCCCTCCCCCGGATGCTCTCGACGACGCCTCGCCGACCGCGAGCGACGAGGACACCGATTCTCCTCGAGAGACGGATGATCCGGCTGCGTCGCGGGACGGTCCTCCATCGAAGACCACGAGTGACGAGGCTGACGCGCCTCCTCCGACCCCGCCCAAAACGGATGCTGCGTCTCCATCGAAGGAGGGATCGCCATCGAACGGTGCGTCCCCCGACGAGTCTCAGGACAACGAGATCTCCTGGCCCGACGCCTCCGAGCTGACCGCGGACGCGCTCGAGACCGGATCAACCGAGCACGATCCGTCACCGGAGTCCTCCGACGATCGCGCGACGGCCTCTGGCTCGCCGTCCCCTTCTCCTCCGCCGAGTTCGGTCGACGATCCGGACGACTCGAACAACGACGGCGGATTTTCGCTCGACCTGCCTCCGCCCGACGAGTCGAACTCCGACTCGAACGATGGCGAATCGGCTCCTCCTTCGTCGAGAGAGATCCTCGAGTTCGGCGACGAGGAGCTCGGAGCGAAGCTCCAACGTGACGACGCGGACGGCCAGGGGCCGGAGGACGGAGGCTCGCCATCATCCCCTCCCTCTCTTTTCGACGACGAGGCGGACGAGAAGGCAGAACCATCCGACGACGAGGCGGACGAGGAGGCGACTCCCACTGATGGCGAGGCGAACGAAGAGACGCTCCAGCCCGAGTCACCGGGAGCCGAGCCCCCCTCGTCTCCTCCGGATGGACCGTCCGACATCCAGGAGCTGTCGGAGACGTCGACCCCGGATTCGACGTCCTCGCCGACACGGACCTCCGAGCAGTTGGCGCCGGTGTCGGATTCGTCCTCCGAAGGAGCGTTGTCTTCCTCCGGACTGTCCGATGCGCACGGCTCTGACGAGACTCCGGCGGAGCGCATGGAGTCACCCTCGGGGCTCTCTCCGAGGGAGGAGTCGTCGAGGCGAGAATCGACCGATACATCCCCGCCTCCCTCCCCATTCTCCGATTCGTCGTCTCCGTCCGACGAGTCGACCGGTGCATCTCCATCCGACGACGATCGCAACGGCCCTTCGCCGGTCGATGACACACGAGCGCAGGCATCCTCCGACGACCGTTCGAACGGTGCGGGATGGCTCGTGTGGACCGCCCTCGGGGGACTGAGTTTGCTCGGCTTCGCCGGCGGAGCCGTCTGGTGGAACTCGAATGCGTCTCGGTCCGACTCCGAGCCTCGAGCCACTCGAACAACATCGGCTGACGCCTCTTCGATGGGCCGCGATCGGGAAGCCGAGCGCAACGATCGGGCCCTCGCACTCGACCAAGCACTCGCGACGGTGGACGAGGCTACTCGAGTCGATATCGACGATCCCGAACGCCAGCTCGAGGTTGCCGAGCGGCTCCTCGAACGCGGCGACGCCCGATCGGCCTCTCGCATCTACGACGTACTCTGGCGACAGAACTCGCGGGACGATCTGTCGTTTCTCCGCACCTACCTCGACATCCTCCAGCGCGCCGGTCGCCCCCAACGCCGGCGTGCCATGGCCATCGAGGCCATCCAGCGTGCTGACGAGCCCCGAGCGCAGATCGAGACATTTCGGGCGTCGCTCGAGCGGGACGACGTGCTCCAATCGTACGACCCCGTCGAACTGGATCGACGTGACGAACTCGCCACGATCCGTTCGGCCAACGAGATCGACTTCGAAGGACTCGTTGTGACGGATGGCGAGGATCGTCGTCAGTTTCTCTTCACCCCGGCGACCGAATGGCGCCGCCACTGGCGAGACGACGTGGCCGCCTGGCGTTTCTGTCGCATCATTGTCTGTTCGTTCGACATTCCGCGCACCCAGCCCGCTCGCATCTCGCGGACGGCCTTCCGCGAGCGATTCGCCGGCGATCTCGACGAGGCAACCATCGAGTCCCGATGGCGATGGGTCGAACGCGAGGGACCCGACGGCGAGATGCGTCGCTATCTGTACGGCTCCCTCCGGGACTGGCCCGGCGACGTGGTGCGATGGCCAATCGAGACATTCGAGGTGTGGCGACCCTGGCTCGAAGCCGATGGTGATCCCTCTCGACTCGAACAGCCGATCCGAGAGGCCGTCGCCGGCTTTCAGTCGCGACAAGACGGGCGACTCCATCGCGCTCTCCTCGACGAACTGGACTCGGGATCCGTCCGTCCCCACGCCGCTCAGCTGAGTGATATCGTCGTCTTCGACTACCTCACCAACCACTGGGGGCGATTTCAGGACGACAAAACCCGATACGGAACCGCCAACCACTTTCGCGACGGCACGTTTGTGACGATGCGAACCGAGACGGTCTTCCAGCCCCGAAAGTCTCGCCGAGTTCGAGGGCGATTCCAGTGGATCTCGCGATTCAGACGGGATACGGTCACGGCCCTTCGTCATCTCGACCGCGATCAGGTCTCGTCTCTTCTCTACCCCGAACCCTCGACCCTAGAGCGCGAGAAGCTGGAGATCGTCTGGGAGCAGCACCGCGATCTTCTCGATCGCGTCGACCGTCTGATCGAACGGCACAGCGAATCGGCTGTCTTGGCCTTCGAATAGAGGATACGTCTGCTCGCGTTTTGATCCTGCCGAAGATAGCTTACGAGTCTGTCTGTAGCGGATTGGGAAAGATGCGTCCGTCGTAGCTAAATCCCGCCGAGACCGACCATCCCGTCGAGACGAACGCCCCGGTGGGGATGTAACTGGCGGTGGCCTCGAAGGAGACGGGACCGACGATTCGCACGAGTGGCCCCCCGCTGATCTGCATGTAGCTTTTGGTCGGTCGCTCGTGTCCGTCGGCGAACCGCTGGATGCCGCCGAATCGCGTCTGCAGGGCGAGTCGATCCGGCCACAGAAAGGCGCCTGCCGTCACCGCATACTGGAGACCGTTGCCGAACCCCTGAAATCGGACTTTGGGCCCCACCGAGGCGGTCACCCAGGCAGGGAGCGGATGGAGCGATACGCCCACCTCGGCCAGCAACGTCAGATCGTTGGAGCCGTCGCCGAGCGCGGGCAAGAATCGACGTCGATTCAACTCCTCTTCGGTAAAGGCAGTGGGCGTGGGTGCTTCGGCGGAGATGGTTTCGCTGTAGAGGGGAAAACGGGCGCGAACCACGCCGGAGAGCGCCACCTGACCGATCGTCGTGCCCGACTGAAGGGCGAGATCGAAGTCGCCGAGCCCTCGTTTGATGTACTGGGCCTCTCCGTCGTCGGTCGGGCGTGTATTCTTGCTGACCAGATAGGGCACCGTCGCCTCCAGTCCGAGGTGGGGGGCAATGCCGATATCGGCGTAGAGGCGAGCCGCATAGTGGCTGTAGTCATAGTTGGGGTCGAGTGTGTCTCCCGATCGGCTCTGGACCCCCGTAGCGTTGAAGTGCGATCCCGACAACTTGATGTATCCCTCCCCAAATTCCGGCACCCAGGGACCCGCCTGCGCCGGGCGGGGTCCCAGGCCGAGGACCATCAAGACGACGATCGACGTGTATCGAAGTGTTCGAACCATGGCGACATGTGAGGGTGGTGAGACGAGCAGGCGCCCAGAGCGGACTCCGTACACGTAAAAAACCGCCGACCTCCGTATCACAGAGGTCGGCGGCTCGACGAGTCACATCAACATCGAGACGACTCGTCGTCTCTCAGTTCGAGGAGGAATCGAGCTTCTCCTCACCGTCCTGATTGACCGGGGCACCGTTGATGCGAGCGTATCGCGTCCACGAGCCGTCGTAGTTCTGGGGCGTGTAGTCCTGATCGACCTCGGACTCGAGGGCTCGGAGCGCCGCATAGATGTAGCCCGAGCGCGTCCCCGTCTGACAATAGGGCACGAGGACCGTGTCGGGGTCGACTAGTCCCTTGTCTTGGAAGTCGGATTTCAACTCGTCCATCGAACGAATTCGGCGGGCTTCGCCATCTTTGACCTTCTTTTCGGGGAACGTGAAGATTTCTTCCCAGTGATAGAAGGTCGCCTCCGGGATGTAGCCGTGTCGAGGCGCGCGAACTTCCTCGCCCGTGAACTCGCTTCGGCGTCGCGTATCGAGCAGGATGCCGTCTTGCTCACCCTGCGCGACCTGCTCGACGTCCTCGTTGGTCGCCAGCACCTCGTCGCGGCGGCGAACGATGAAATCGCCCTCCTCGTCGGCCGACTCGGTGGACGGTTGGAACTGGAGATTGTTCTTCAGCCCCTCGTATCCCGGCGTGTAGATGTAGACGTTGCCCTTGCCCAGATACTCGAGCGCCCAGAAGAGCCGACCGGCGCGCTTCGAGCCCGGCGTAGCGTAGATAATCACCGGACGGTCGTTGTAGACGCCCATGTCGCGGGCCTCCTTCTGGAGGGTCTCGACGTCACGGGGGAGGATGTCGTTGTATGCCGGATCTTTAAAGGGTTTGTAGCCACCCGCCTCGTTGCCGGAATGGAAGGCTCCGGGGTAGTGTCCTTCGTCGTAAGCGGCTTGGGGCCGTCCGTCGATCACCGTCGCCGGAGCCTCGTCGCGATTGATGAGCTCCTCGAACTGTTCGGCGTCGACGAAGACCTG
>JAQCND010000621.1 GCA_028274765.1 Bradymonadaceae bacterium | reverse complement strand
AGTCGTGTCGCACCGACGGTGACTGCCAGAGCGGTGTTTGCGACGGCGGAATCTGTCAGGCCCCGAGCTGCTCGGACGGGGCGCGCAACGGCGACGAGTCGGACATCGACTGCGGCGGCTCGCAGTGCTCGGGCTGTCAACTGGGCGGGCGATGCACCGGAGACGACGACTGCCAGTCGAGTGCATGTGTCAGCAATCAGTGCGTGGAGTGCGCCCAGGGCGACACGCGTACCAGCTCGATCAAGTGTGGTTACCAGGATCGTGGGCGCATCTTTCAGACCTGCAACAACAACCAGTGGGTCGACGACTCGTGTCGGGGCGTCTACTACACCGACTGCGACGATCTTCAGTCGGCCCGCCCCAATGTCTCGAGCGGGGTCTACGAGCTCGATCCCGACGGCCGGGGCGGCGACAAGCCCTTCGACGCCTACTGCGATATGGAGACGGCTGGAGGCGGCTGGACGCTGGCGATCAAGGCCGACGGTCGCAACACGACTTTCGCATACTCGAAGTCGATCTGGACCGATCGCAAGCTCCTCAACGCCGGCTCTCCCGACCTCGATCGGACCGAGGCGAAGCTGGCGACTTTCAACCGCGTCGACTTCGACGAGGTTCTCGTCGGAATGGAGTATCCAATCGGATCGGGCTCGGTCTCGTTCCGTTCGCTCGAGGTGCCCCTGAAGCGAGATTCGCTCTACAAAGTCTTCGAAAACACCGATTACATCGAGACCAACAAGGGGCGAGGCACCTGGAAGAGCCTGATCGAAAATAGCTCGCTCCAGCGGAACTGCAATCGCGAGGGGTTCAACGTGGATCTGTCGAACCAGAAACTGCGAGTCGGTATTGCCTCGAACCAAGAGAATGATTGCAGCTCTCCCGACTCGTACATCGGCATTGGAGCTCGCGATGCCATGCCGAGTTCGTACTGCGGTGGAACCTGGGACTTTCCGATTGTCGGGAATCTCGCCGCCTGTGAAGGGGACAACGGATCCCGAGAGTGGGAAGCCTTCGGTGTGGTGTTCGTGCGCTAACCAGAAGCTCCGTCGGGGATCGATCCCTCCCGGCTCCGACGAAGCCCGTTGAACGCTTCGAGGGCCGATTCTCCGTGCGATCGAGCGCGATCGGCGCTCTTTGCAAGGGATATTGGCAAACCGCAGAGACATCGGCAAACCGCCGAGCGCCCCCTCGCCGCCGACCCGTACGAGGTCAACCTGGAGCTAGACGACCTTGAAAGTCGGAAGCATCCTAATCCCTTTCGTCTCGCTCGACGCCGGTCCCGGACGAAGTTGATGAGAACTCGACGCGGTCGTGTGAGATGGACGGTGTCTGCAACCGTGCGATGGTGACCTGTTTCGAAGAAATCTTCGCTGTGAGACGCCGATGTGTACAGTGGTCTGACGTACCTCGCGACATCCCGTGATGGATGTGACCATGATTGTGATGGAGCTGACGACACGTGTGAGATCCCTGTTTTCTGGAGCGCTGGCGGCCCGCCGGCAAATCGCTGAGCGACTCCCTGTCGGGAGGAGTGAGTCCACCATCAGTCGAATTAGACGTCGGCCTACAGGCGATGATTGAACTTCCGATTCGCCTCCCTCTTTCGATGTCGAGAGATGATTGGTAGAGTAGCGACGAATGTGAACAAACAACATTTTTAGAGGACATGGACAACGACCTATCAGACCTATAGGGTAGTAAGATGATGCACGATCTTTTGATACGTATCTTTCAAACAGGGAGAGCGCGTCTGCTCGCTGGCTTAGCAGTCGTCTCGTGCCTGGCATCCCCCTCCGTGACGAATGCTCAGGCATCGGATGACGCATCATCCGATGCGGAGCGAGCTAAAAAGTCGTTCGAGGCCGGGATGGCGCACTACGTATCGGACGAGTACGACAAGGCAATCGTCGACTTCAAACGAGCCCAGCAGCTGTA
>JAQCND010000617.1 GCA_028274765.1 Bradymonadaceae bacterium | reverse complement strand
CCGGGGATTCCCACTCGACCGAGAACCCGCTCACTCGATCGTATTGATCGTGTAGCGGTAGCCCTGCTCGGTCAAGAATAGCTGCCGTTTGTTGGAATATTCCTGTTCGGTCGAATCCCGGGTGACGACGCTGTAGAAGTGAGCCTCGTTGCCCTCGTTGCCTTTGGGGCGGAGGATACGCCCGAGACGCTGAGCCTCCTCCTGACGACTTCCGAACGTCCCCGACACCTGGATGGCGACATTGGCGTCGGGAAGATCCACGGCGAAGTTCGCGACCTTGCTGACGACCAGAACGGGGACTTCACCGCTCCGGAAATCCTGATACAGGACGTCTCGCTCCTCTTGTTTGGTACGTCCCGTGATGATTGGAGCGCCACACATATCCGAGATGTCGTCGAGCTGGTCGAGGTATTGGCCGATGACCAGAATATGATCGCCCTCGTGTTTGTCGAGGAGCCTCTGGATGACGTCCAGCTTCGCCGGATTGGTCGCTGCCAGTTTGTACTTCTCGCGCGGGTCGGCGAGCGCGTATTTGAGCCGTAGCTCGTCGTCGCGGAAGGGAACGCGCGTTTCGGTACACTTGGCGGCGGCGATGAAGCCCTGCTTTTCGAGTACACGCCATGGGACGTCGTACTTTTTGGGGCCGATCAGGCTGAAGACTTCGTCCTCTTTGCCATCCTCGCGGACGAGCGTTGCCGTCAGTCCGAGACGACGTCGACTCTGGAGGTTGGCGACGGCGCGAAAGACGGGGGCGGGGAGCAGATGCACCTCGTCGTAGATGATCAGACCCCAGTTGGCCTCGTTGAAGATGTCGAAGTGCTCGAACTCCGAGTCCTCGTCCTTGCGGTAGGTCAAGATCTGATAGGTCGTCAGCGTGACCGGCTTGATCTCTTTAACCTCTCCCGAATACTCGCCGATCTGCTCTGGCTCGAGGCTCGTCTTGTCGAGCAATTCGTCTCGCCACTGCCGGAGCGCCGTGACGTTCGTACACAGTACGAGGGTGTGGGATTTGGCGGCGTCGAGCACTCCGAGCGCGACAATCGTCTTGCCGGCGCCACAGGGAAGGACGACGGCTCCGCTCCCGCCCTTTTCGGTGCCTCCGGCCCAGAAGGCGTCGACGGCCTCTTTTTGATATTCACGGAGTTCGAATTCGTCACCGCTCTCGGTGACGTCGAGCAGTTCGACGTCGAGTGACTCGCCTTCTTCATAACCGGCCAGGTCCTCGACGGGATAGCCGACCTGAATGAGTGCATGCTTGATGAATCCTCGCTCGTTGGCTTCGACTTTGAGCGTCCCCTCGCCGACTTGACCGAGGACGAATTCCTCGACCTTGTCGTGTCGGGCGACTTCGTTGAGAAGGCCGTGGTCGTCGGAGACCAAAAAGAGCTCGTCGTCCTCGGCGACCAGCTTCAACCGACCGTACCGCGACATGAAGTCATCGATGTCCTCGAGCAGGCCCTCCGGCACCTCGTATTTGCTGTAGGTCCGGAGCTCCTCTTTGACCTCCCCGGGCCTGTACTCCAGGGCCGCGGCATTCCAGAGAGATAACTCCGTGATTTGATAGGTATGGATGTGTTCCGGAGACTTGACCAGCTCGGCGAATTTCGAGAGGGCGTCTCGCGCCTCCTCGAACTGCTCGTTGTCCGTCTCCAAGAGAACCGTGCGATCCGACTGAACAATGAGAGGATTCGTGGGATCGTAGGTCATTTAACGTACCTTGGTGCTGATTCGATTCTCCGCGAACGTCTTGGTCGAGGCGACGGACTCGTCGTCACGTCCCCCCAATCGACGAGATACGAGATAGAGATTCAGCGCCTCGTGGCATCATGCGTGAGATGTTCACAGGGGTTCGCTCCTCACAACGCGCCAGGTTGCACGCCGAGGATGCGATTCGACGAGCGCTTCGACACAGCATGAAGTGACGGAGCCGAACCGCGAGAACGTCACTCTATATCGGGTTGCGACGAGGATCAACCTGTCCCCGATTCGACCTTCACAGGTGTATCCCTCCTCTCTGGTGCCCTGCCATCGGGACCATACCGGCGCGAGGCACTCGTCGATGGAGGTGCACGCAGCGAGTGCCCGTTCGTGCCGCCCCGTGGAACGGGAGTCTCCAGAGTCGACGGCATCGCCAGCTCCGGGGACGCCCCCGGCATCGAGCTATCGTGTCCCATCACATCCCGGTCTCTGAAGGGGAGGGACGACACGCTCGAGTGAAGACGGACGAAAGCTCGGATCAGACATCGATGTCCCAGCGGTAGTAGACCCCTGTGTAGAGACTGACGTGCCCGAGATATTGACCGTCGTAAGTGAACCGTTCGCCGTTTTGGCCTGCGTTGGAGACATCGATCCGCTTGTCGAAACTCTCGTCCCAGGCCAGATTGTACCCGACGCGTACCTCGAAGGGGACGATGCGCATCGGACCGGCATCGATCTCCATGCCGATGGTCCCCTGAAACGCCGTGTAGTTGGACGTCTCGATCGTGTTGTGTTCGTTAATCTCGTCGAGATTGCGATCGGCTTGGCGGGTCTCTTCGCCCGAATACTCGAGGGAACTCTTGCTCTGAAAGATGAACTCGAACCCGAGCCCGAGATAGGGCCGAACTTTGTCGAGGGGAATCGATCCCTTGATAAGCAGGGGAACGTGAAAGGCCTGAGTGCGCTGTCGTTGGGTCCAGGTCGCCAGCTCCTCGCCCGATGGGCTGTTGATGTCGTTGGTGCCGAGGGCGTTGTCGGCGGAGAACTGCAATCCGGTCTCCATGCCGACCGTGTTGTCGACGCGTGCATCGATGGAGACGCCGACGCCTCCTCCCACTCCGATCAATCCGAAGTACTGAGGGTCGATCTGGCGCTGCGATCCGTTGACTCGGTAGGTGGAGTCCTCCGGGACCTCGGGGGCTCCACTCATCGTGGCTCCCCCTTTGATCCCGGCCGAGAGATCGAACGGAAAAGCCTGCAACG
>JAQCND010000610.1 GCA_028274765.1 Bradymonadaceae bacterium | reverse complement strand
CCGGGGCGTACCGCAAGGTCGGCGAGGGCCAGACCAACGACGAGGGTCGGATCTTTGCGACGGTCGACCCCGCCTCACTCCCCGGCACCGGTCGCTACTCGACGTTCTTCCACGTGAAAGGGGACGGCACGATCGCACAGGGGACGCTGCGTGTTCTACCTCGGGGCACGGAGTTGATGGTCTTCGACATCGACGGAACGCTCACCGAGGGTAATCGCGAGCTGGCCAACGGCATCGCCAACGATCTCTTCGGTCCGCTCATGAGCGGCGATTACGTGCCGGAGACCCGGTCGAATGCCGTCGACATGACTCGGCTCTATCGCGGCGAATTCGGCTACCAGGTTGTCTACGTCACCGCCCGTCCCTACTGGCTCGGCGATCGCACCCGAAGTTGGTTGGACAATCAGGGCATGGGGCGCGGCACGCTCCGTCTGTCGCCGGGCCTCACCGATTCACTCCCCACCGACGACTCGGTGGGCGACTACAAGGGCAACTATCTGAAGCGCCTCGACGAAGGGCTCGGCTTCGAGATCCGGCGCGCTTACGGCAACTCGTCGACGGACATCTACGCCTACAAAAAGGCTGGACTCGACGGCGATCGCATCTACATCCTCGGCGAAAACGGCGGCCAGGAACGTACCGTCGACCTCGGCGAGGATTACGACGATCACCTCCAGCAGACGCGCTCGAATTATCGTCCGGCCGAGCAGCCATATCAGACCCGATAGCACAACTGGTGGAGACGACCGCGCTCGTCTCGATGAGAGAGTGACGAGCCCACGAAGAGAGCGATGGTCCATCGAGATCATCGGGGCGATGGGTTACCCTTGAAGACACGACGGCATGTGAAAAACGGCTTTTAGTAGTACGACGTCACTTCGGTGCCCCCGCCTCGTCAGGGGGCGTAGACGGCCTCCTGTGCTGGCTTTGGGCAGTGCGTCCACGACGAAAGAGAGCGGGTCGGTTGCGGTTCCCTTAGCGTCTATGAACCTCGACAACACCAGGCTGACAAGGCCGTCGATGCTCTCCCGGTCAGGAGGAGGGGCGAACCGAGAGGGGGCCAAGTGACGTTGTACTATTAGACCAGCTTTGAGTTCACATATTTACGGTTTACCTGTAATTTTGAGCATAGACACTCGTCATATACAGATGTATTTTGTCATACAATGAGTACCCGTACCAAGGCATCCGACATTCGAGCCGATCTCGACCTCCCCTTCCCCGACCTCGAACTACGGGAACACGTTGGTCGAGGAGCTCACAGCGAAGTATACCGCGGACGGGCTCAGGGGCGCCAGGTGGCAGTCAAGATTCAGCGCCTCTCCCCTCAACGAGTCGATCATCGCGCTCAAACCGTTCAATGTCGAAGAGAATCGGCCCTTCTGGCCAGTCTCTCTCATCCGGCCGTCCCCGAGGTATACGATGTCGGTATTGCGAATGAGCGCATCTACATCCTCATGGAGTACATCGAAGGGGAGTCGCTCGAGACTCGCTTTCAGTCCGAGGGTTCGACGACGAGCTCACAGGTGGCTCGATGGGCACTTCGATTGCTCGACGTCCTCGACCACGTACATCGTCGCGGATTGGTCCACCGCGATCTCACACCCGCCAACATCCTCTTCGATTCCGACGGTCGATTGCGTCTGATCGACTTCGGGCTCGCGAGTCGTTGCACCCAGGTCGAGGGGGATTCCGACGAACCGGCTCTCGGAACGCTGAAGTATGCAGCACCCGAACAGCTCGGGGCCATCGATGCTCTCGTCGATGCCCGTTCCGATCTCTATTCGGTGGGGGTTCTCCTCTACGAATCACTCGCGGGTCGACCCCCCTTCACAGGCGATTCCTTCAAGGCATTGCTGCGACAGCACCCACCGGTCGAACCGTCCTCTCTCGACGATTTGGATAGAACTCTCGACCCCACCCTCGTCGACTGGATCGAACGCCTCCTCTCGAAGGATCCCGACGATCGCTATGCGAACGCTCGGGAGGCCATGCGCGTACTCCAAGCTCGCACGTCCCTCGAGCTCCCTCCTATCGACGATGTCTCGGAGCATTCCGAGGATCTCCTCTACCACCATTCCGCCCGAGAGACCCTGGAAGAGGCATGGCAATCGGCTCAGTCGGGAGGGGGACGAACCCTCCTGGTGCTCGGCGAGGCCGGCGTGGGCAAGAGTTTCCTGGTCGAACAGTTTTTGCGTGACGTCCCGCCTCTTTCGGTTCCAACCGCTCTGCAGAAGGCCGAGCGAGCGGGCGACGCTCCTCTTTCGGTCTTGCGCCGGTGTCTCTCCGGCTGGCTCGACGATCTGGAGGAGAAAAGAGGGGACGAGGACATGAGCCGCATCTACTCGGGACTCGTGGACGTCGCCGAGCGGCTTCCCGCCTCGGCGGCTCCCCTCCTGCCTCCTGCGTTGCGCGCCGAGGTCGAACTCGACACCTCCGCAGGGGAGCTGGAGCGCAACGAGTTTCACGAAATGGTCGCGACTCTCTTCTGGAGGTTCGCCGAACTCGCCGGAGGAGCCATTCTCGTGGTCGACGATCTCCAGTGGCTCGACGAGACCGCCCGACGTATTCTGCGACGCGTGACCGCTCGCCTCGACTCCCTCCCTCTGCTGTTGATCGGAATCTCTCGAACCGAAGAGGAACGGGACACTTCCAGTGGCTCCCTCTCGGTCGAGGCCCACTCGCACGTCGAGACAGTCGAGATCGCCCCACTCGATCGCGCTCAGACTCGATCATTCGTCTCCACCTATCTCGGGTCCGAAAAGCTCGCCGACCCTCTTCCCGATTTGTTTTGGACGCGGAGCAAGGGAGTGACGTTTTTGATCGCCGATTACATGTACACGATGTTCGACAGCGGGGCGCTCCAGCCTCAATGGGGAGATTGGCGCTTCGATCCAGACGTGCTCGAGGAGTTCGACCTCTCCGATACGGCTCTCAGTTTCGTGGAGGCCCGCCTCAAACGTCTCGGCGACGAGGCGAACTCTCTCATCGAAGTCGCGGCCGTCATCGGCCATCGAGTCGATCTCTCGCTTCTGAGTCACGTCTGCGAGCTCGAGACCTCGGAGGTACTCGCAGGGATCGAACGAGCCGTTCAGCTCAACATTCTCGAACGGGACGGAGTCGAATACGTTTTCGCTCGCGATCGACTCCAGGACACGTTGCTCGCTCACATCGACGAGGCTCGCCGAGACCAGCTCCACCTCCGAGTGGCGAGAATCCTCGACGAGACGCTCGAACGCTCCCAACGAGATCTCTACGCAATCGCCTCCCATTACCTGGAGGGCGGCCCCGAACGCGCTCCCGAATCGGCTTTCGAGGCTCTCTGCCGAGCCGGTCATGCGGCGCTCGACTCCTTTGCGCCCGCTCAAGCCCATCTCTATCTCGATCGGGCCCGCGAGCTCGCCGAGACGCACGCCAGCCTCGAGTTCGATCTCGACGATCAC
>JAQCND010000605.1 GCA_028274765.1 Bradymonadaceae bacterium | reverse complement strand
GATATATGGTCGTTGGAATGAAGATCAGTCGGCGTGACAGCCTCCGATCCACTCCTCGCCGTCGGGGCCGATCTCCTTTTTCCAGATGGGGACGACTTCTTTGATGCGTTCGATGACGTGTCGTGTCGCTTCGAAGGCGGGAGGGCGATGGGGACTCGACGCGGCGACGACGACCGCGACTTCGCCGACGTTCAGGCGGCCGTACCGATGGTGAGCAGCGAGCTGGACCTCCGGCCAACGTTCACCCACGTCTTCGGCAATATCGACGATCTTTTTCAGAGCCATCTCGAGATACGTCTCGTAGACGAGCGTCTCAACTTCGCGAGTATCGGTGTGATCGCGGACGGTCCCTTGGAATGAAACAACGGCGCCCGCGTCGTCGCGTCGCACACGATCGACGATCGACTCGGCGTCGAGTGCGCGGGAGGTGATGGCCAATCGGCCCGTCTCATCGATGCGTTCACCGCTTCCGCCAGAGACCGGGGGGATGAGCGCGATTTCATCTCCCGGCTCGACGGGAGCGTCGAGTTCCGCGAAATACTGGTTGAGGGCGAGTCGTATCGACGAGCGCTCGTCCTCGAGGCTCGGATGCCGTTCGACGAGATAGCGCCAGACGTCCTCGACCGTTGGCTCGTCGGGCAGTTCGGACCAGTCGACGGATTCCTCGTCGCATCCGAAGCGTTCCCGGAGCATCGCGAAGTATCGAATGGTCAACGGTGCCGACATGACAAGGGGGAACATGGGGAACAAGCAATGCGGCTCAGTTGGTGCGTTGCCCTATCGCCTCGAGGCTCGTGCGCTCGTTTCGGCTCGAGAGGAGGGCCGATATGGGGCGATAGTCGATATGTCTGTCGCTGACAATTCACCCCTCGACTGTCACCACGTATCCATCCTCGACGAAACAAACCGGTCCCATCTGCCGACGATCATCAATGAGGGGGCCTGCGGCGAGCTGTTAGGGTATCTGGAAGGAGCTGGCTGCCCGACCCCGCCGGCACGAGCGGTGGGGTGACCCTCTCGAGCGATTGGCCGATCTTCGGCGGGCGGCGCGCGCAGGTGCGCCGGAGGGAGACATGGGGCGACGTGTATCTGCAGAGCGCCAAACGTGGCACCTCCGACTTGACGCCCAAATCACCACCGATATGTTGAGACGCTGCCCGTGAGATGTTCTCTCACCTGCGTGAGGAGTCGATGTGAGTTCCGACAGTCGCGATTGTAATCGAGTGGTCTTCGAGCAGATTGCTCGTCTCGGACAGGCGTTCTCGAGCGCCACGCGTCTCGAGATTCTGGCGGTGCTCGACAACGGGCCCCGGACCGTTCAGGTGCTGGCCGACCGACTGGACCAATCGACGGCCAATACGTCTCAGCACCTCAAAGCCCTCGAGGAATCTCGACTGGTCGAGTCCGAAAAGGACGGTCTCCACGTCACGTACCACATTGCCGACGAAAAAGTCGGTCAAGCACTGCGCGTGCTCGAAGATCTCGCCGAAGACCGGCTTCTGGAGATGAAGGAGGTCGTCGAACAGTATTTCGGCGCTCGAGAGGAGCTGGAATCAGTCGAGGGCGACGAACTCATCGACCGCGTCGAGGCGGGCGAAGTCACTCTGATCGATGTTCGCCCCCGCGAGGAGTACGAAGCGGGCCACCTCCCGGGGGCCATTTCGGTGCCTCTTGAGGAACTCGACGAGCATATCGAGGACCTCCCCTCCGATCAGACGATCGCCGCCTACTGTCGAGGCCCCTACTGCGTCATGTCGGCGGAGGCCGTCGAGCAGCTCCGAGATCGGGACCTCGAGGCCATCCGGCTCGAAGATGGGGTGCGAGAATGGCAGGAGCGAGGGTATCCTGTCGAGGAGCCTACGCCTCGCCGCTCCGACAACTGACCTCTTGCTCCACATGGACGTCACCAGTTTGGGTGAGCTCTATCGTGGAGCGCCGGCTGCCCCCATACGACGACGTTGCAAATCGGCGTCGTCTCGTTCGGCTCGATGCCGAGATACGATTGGCGTGAACAACTCAATCCGCTCCGTGTCCTTCGTGGATTGGACGAGATTCCAGACGGCCCCACTCGAAGCCGTTCGCGGCAGCTACCAGGTTCGACGAAGTGACCCGAGAGCCAGGTGACGTTGTACGCTTCACTCGGTTGCTTCATTGGTCTCCGATCTCGTGGGGACACGCAGATGTGCTTGCAACCGATTTAGATCCCTGCCCCGAGTCGATTCGTATGTAGATCGTGTGACGCAGTGGCCACGGCGTCCGACTCACACGTTCACCTCGAAGCTAATCCTGTTCGACACGGAAACGCCACCATGCAGACACGTCTTGTCACTTGTGCTTCCGTCTCGCTCCTCGGACTCGTCCTTCTCGTCTCGTGCCACGCCAAGGGAGGAGCACAGTACGTGGCCTCCTCGGCTGACAAGAAACGAGCGGCTGCCCCTCGTCAGGGCCAGGCACGGCGAGCGCCTCGCGCCCCGAGCAAACAGGCCCCAAAGGAAGGGGTGCAGGGCGAACGAACGCCACAACGCGAGCAGTACGAACACCACGGCTTCAACGAGTTCAAAGAGACGTCCGAAGACGCCCGCTCGACGTTTGCCGTCGACGTCGACACCGGGAGCTACACCGTCTCCCGTCGCAAGCTGAACTCCGGTCGACTGCCGCCCCCCGCCGCCGTCCGCGTCGAGGAGTTCGTCAACTACTTCGACTACGACTATCCCGAACCCGACTCCGGCGCCTTCGGCGTGCACATGGAAGCCGCCCCGAGTCCCTTCTCGCAGGATGACAATCGTCACCTGATGCGCGTCGGCGTCCAGGGCAAAGAGATCACACGAGCCGAGCGCAAACCCGTCCATTTGACCTTCCTGGTCGACGTCTCCGGCTCGATGAGTAGTCGTGACAAGCTCGGACTCGCCAAGGAGTCCCTCCGTATTTTGACCAACAATCTCCAGGAGGGAGACACGGTCGCACTCGCCACCTACGCCGGTCGCGTCGCCAAGATCCTCGAGCCGACCGGCGTCGACAACAAGAAGCGCATCCTCGGCGCCCTCGACCGGCTCGAGGCCGGCGGCTCGACGGCGATGAACTCCGGCCTGGAGCTGGCCTACAACATGGCGATGGAGTCGTTCCATCCCGAACACGTCAATCGGGTCGTGGTCGTCAGCGACGGCGATGCCAACGTCGGCCCCGCCTCGCACGACCAAATCCTCGACGAGATTCAGCGCTACGTCGACCAGGGCGTTCGGCTCTCGACGGTCGGATTCGGCACCGGCAACTACCGCGATACGATGATGGAACAGCTCGCCAACAACGGAAACGGCAACTACTTCTATATCGATTC
>JAQCND010000602.1 GCA_028274765.1 Bradymonadaceae bacterium | reverse complement strand
CTCGGGGATGGCGCCGGAGAGCCGACGTCTCAGCGAAAGGATATCCGTCGCCGATAGCTCTTCGTCGGCGATGGACTCGACGTCCTCGGGGAGCCCGGGATCGATAGGCGGCTTGATGGGAAACGTCTCGCCCGGTGGTAGCTCCTCGTCGTCGAGCCGATCGATCGAGTGAGATTCGACAACAGTGTAAGTATGCCTGTTCCTTAGATCGATATCGTCATTTCCGCTCATCGCATAGACAGACAACTCGACGCCGTCGTACGTGCCCTCCAGCTCGATCATGTCCATCACGCCTCCCTGACATTGCAGCCCGAGCCGTTCGGCTGCCTTCTCCCACTGGGAGGTTCTGTAATATGCCGTGAAACCACTGATTGTCCCGACGATGACGATGCCGAGCAATACGTAGAAGATGAGCGATTCCATGGCGGTTGACGGCGTGGGTCTAGACGTCGCTTGGCTTGCGGGCGAAGGTCTGACACTCGGCAGAGTGACTCTACTGACAGACGAACGTCACGACCGTGACGGTGTCGGCGTCGATCGTAATATCGGGCTGGTCGCCTCCGCCGGGGTAGAGTTCACAGCTCTTGTCCTCCGGGGGCTGGACGGAGATGTCGACGGGACCGGTCGCCACGTTGGGAAAGGCGACGAATCCCTGTTCGCCCTCTTCGATCGTGGCGTCGGCGTCGGGAAAGCCCCCGCCGATCGTGATAGCCTGGCCGTGATCGCTGTCGAGGTTGACGCTCGCGCCGATCATCGGTTCGAGCTGCAGAAAGGGAGCGCGCGAGACGATCTCGTCGACCCCGACGACCAGGATGCCCCGGTTGGAATCGAGCGTCACCCCGGCACTTCCAAAAGCTTGCTGGGAGGTCGCCCGAGACGCCGTAAACGAGACGTATCGAAAATCGCTCGAGCCCGCTCGTCCCACCAGTCGGTGTTCGGCGTAATTTTCTTTGTTCATCCGGACGGTGAAGAGAGAGTTGCTCGGGATCGAGAAGTCGACCGTGCCGTTGGAGTCGGTAGTCTTGGTCATCTCGTCGTAGCTCACGGATGCATCGGTCAAGCCTCCGCCGAGTGCCTTCTGAAACTGGAGCGTGGCCCGTACGGTCTCCGTCCCGGTATCGGAAGTTGCCGACGTGTCCTCGGAGCCATCGATCGAACGAGCATCGCCCCCGGCGGAGCCCGTGCCGTCGGTGCGCGTGCGAGTGTCGCGCCGATTGGGGCCGTCGTTCGACGAGTCGGTGTCTGTTCGCGAAGCGTCGCGGGGTCCCTCGGTCGTGGCATCTCCTCCCTTCATTTTTCTCTCGGACTCATCGTCCGAGCCGGGTTCAAGACACCCGAGGTGGCCGACGATCGCGACTATCAGTGCGATTCCGGATACGCCTGTAACTCGTTGAACATTCCACATGAACATTGTCACTCACCGCATGTATCTCAAAATAAACCGTGCGACTGCGTGCATACGTGAACCGGACTCGAGCCTGCGCCCTGACAAACGAGTGCGGAGGGAGGGCCTCGTCTACCTCATACTCCCGAACAGACGTAGGTCACCACGGTCACAGTGCCGGCCTCGACGCGGATACTGTCGTCGGCATCTTCGTCCGGGTAGCGTCGACACGTCTCGTTGTTGGGGGGCTCGATCGTCAGATTGATGTCGTCAACCGTGTCGACATTGGGGAACGCGACGATCGCCTGCTCGTTACTGTTGATCATGTTGTCGGGTTCGCTGGTACCGTTGGTGCCGATGGTGATGGGCTGGTCGTGAGGGGAGTCGAGGATGGCTTGCGCCCCGACGAGGGGATCGAGTTCGGGTGTTCGAATGTTGACCGCGAGAATGCCCTGCTGTTCGTCCAGAGTGACGGGGGTCGCATTGAAGGCCTCTCGGGCACTCGATCGCGACAGGACGGGAACGACGTAGCGAAAATCCATCCCTCCCGCCCGACCCATGATGCGATGGTCGAAGAACTGATCCCGTTTGAATCGAACGTCGAAGCTCGAACGACGTCGGAGGGAGACAGCGCCCTCGTTCTGGTCGTCGAGTGTCGTACTCTCGCCTCGATATACGACAGAGGCTCCGCTCAGCTGTTCGCCGAGGATGTCCTCGAATGCGAAGGTCGCTTGGACGCTGGGCGTCCCGGCGTCGCCGGCGTCGCCACTCGTCCCATCGAGTCCGGTATCCGAAGGATCGTCATCTACACCCCCACCTCCCGGTCCCGTCACGACGGAACCTCCGGAGCGATCCGGAGGGCCGTCGGGGTCTTCGGGAGCGGGCCGAGTCGTCTGATCCCCGCCGTCGTCCGTACAGCCGCTCGAGATCAGCGGCACGACGAGTGCAGCGAGGGCGAGCAAGCCAGTGACGCGTTGCATGGAGGCTCTCCAATCGATGCAAGTTCGGGCAGGACGGACGAGGGGCGTAATCCATGATGTATATCCCTTCTCCAGAGGGTACGCAAACTCGCGCTCCCTCTCCTCCCGCTCGACTAGTTGCTATCGCCCGACGGCTCGCGCACGGACATCAGATCGTCTCGACAGTTCCGATCGAAGTCGAGCGCCTCGGTATTGCCGCGCTGAAGTCGTTCGCGGAGGAGTCCGATCAGATCGTCCCGCTCGTATTTCCAGTACATGACGCACTCGTCGTTGTCGCAGTGGTGACCGTGGTCTTCGTCGAGGTGGTCGGCCTGCGGCGAGATCCCGTTGTCGACGAGTCCGAGCGTGTGGCCGATCTCGTGCGTCCAGATCGACTTGATAGCGAGCCGGCAGAGCTGATTGCCCACGACTCCCCCACTCCC
>JAQCND010000587.1 GCA_028274765.1 Bradymonadaceae bacterium | reverse complement strand
ACCACACCGACGAGACCGAGACCCGCAAGAATCTCCTCTACCAAGCCGGCCAGCTTTACGACGACGCCCTCGAGCAACCTCGAGACGCCATCGAGGTCTACCGCGAGGTGCTCCAGATCGACGAGGAGGACCGGCAGGCGATCGGTCAGCTCGAAGCCCTCTACCGAGATCTCGAAGAGTGGGAGGAGCTGCTCGAGATCTACGAGCGCAAACTCGATCTGGTCGACAGCAACGAGGCGCGCAAAGATCTTCTCTATGCCATCGCGCCCATCTACGAAGACCAGCTTGAGCGTCCCTACGAGGCGATTGAGACCTACCACGACCTGCTCGACCTCGACGACGAGGAGCTCGAGGCCCTCGAAAACCTCGCCGATCTCTACGAAGAAACGAAACAGTGGCACGAATTGCTCGAGATGCTCGAGCGCCAGCGAGATCTGGCCTCGATCGATGAAGAGCGTCAGCAACTCCACCACGAAATCGGTCAACTCTGGGAGGGCGAACTCAGGGACGTCCATCAAGCCGTCGAGGTCTATCGTGAGATCCTCGACGAAAACCCCGGACACGAGTCCACTCTCCGGGCCCTCGAAGACCTGATCGATCGGCAAGAGGCGGCATTCGAGGCCGCCGACGTCCTCCAACCGATCTACGAAAAAGCCGGCGAATGGAGGGCGCTCATCGACGTCAAAGAGCGCCTCATCGAGACCGATCCCGAACCCGAACGCAAGATCGGGCTGTACCGAGAGATCGGCGAGATCTACGAGGAGCAGCTCGACCTCGAGGTCGAGGCCTTCGAGGCATACCTCGACGCCGTCGCCGTCGATCCGTCTCGCTCGGATATGCTCGATACCGCCGAGCGACTCGCCGAACAGCTCGGCGAGTGGGAGGTCTTCATCGAGTGGCTCGACGTCCAGCTCGAGGATGAGAGCGACTTCGAGGTCGTCACGGATCTGAATCGACGTATTGGTCAGATCCTCGATGGCCCACTCGACGACCTCTACGGCGCGATCGATCGCTACGAACTCGCCCTCGAGGCAGATCCGGAGCATCCCGAGGTCAACGCCGCCATCGATCCCCTCTATCAGCAGGCCGGCGAGTGGGAACGTCTCGCCGACGTGCTGCAGACGCGCATCCGACTCGTCGACGACCCCGAGGAACTCCGCAACCTCCGGAGTCGTCTGGCGCTGCTCTACAAAGAGGAGCTCGACCGTCCGGACGAGGCCATCGACACGATTCAGCGCATTCTCGACAACGAACCCGAACACGCCGTCTCGATCGATCTGCTCGAGGAGATGTTCACGGCCGGCCGGCGCCCGGATCGCATTCTGGGCATCCTCGAGCCCTACTATCGGGAGCGCGACCAGTACGATGCGATCGTCCATCTCTACGAGCGACGTATCGAGCGTCTCGAAGACCCGCTGGATCGATTCGAACTCCTCGAAGAGATCGGCGAGCTCTATCTGACGGAACTCGACGATCCCGAGAGCGCGCTCGAGGCCCACGGGGAGGCTCTCGTCGAAAAGCCCAACTTCGAGGAGGCCGTCGAACGCGTCGACGAACTCGCCGAACAGACCGAACAATGGAAGAAAGCGGCCGGCTACTACTACGAAGCTCTCGAGACCGATGCCCTCGATGACGAGGCGGCGATTCGACTCTGGATTCGTCTGGCCCGCGTGCTCGATTACGAGCTCGGCCAGGAGCGCGACGCCGAAATGGCCTACCAGCAGGTACTCGAGCTCGAACCCGGTCATCTCGAGGCGCTCGAAGCGCTCGATCGCGTCTACTACGAAGAGAGACGCTGGAGTGAACTGGCCGAGATTCTCATCCAGCGACTCGACCACACGTACGATGAAGAGGTCATCACGGAACTCGAGTTCCGACTCGGCCAGATCTACCAGTACGAACTCGACGAGCCGCAGAGCGCGATCGAGACGTATCGCGATCTTCTGGACATCCGCCCCCGTCACGAAGACGCACTGGTCGAACTCGAGACCCTCTATCGACGCGGCGAGAACTGGGAGGAGCTGTACGACATCCTCGAGCGCCAAGCCGAGTCGGCGACCGATCCGGAGATCGAAATCGACAAGTGCGCCCAGATGGCGCGCCTGGCCGAGGACGAAGAGATGCTCGATCGTCCTCTCGAGGCGATCGAACGATGGCGCGACGTCCTGAATCTCCAGCCCGATCACACCGAGGCGATCGCAGATCTCGAGTACCTCTATGCCGAAGAAGAGCGCTGGGAAGATCTGGTCGATATTCTCGAGCGCGAGTTGGAGCTGACCGACAACCTCGATGAACAGATCGACATTCACAGCTCTCTCGGTATTGTCTGGAGCGAACGTCTCCAGGCCGTCGGCCCTGCCATCGAAGCCTGGGAGGACGTCCTCACCCTCGATCCCAACCACCTGGAGGCGCTCCACGAACTCCGTGAACTCTATCGCCAGGAGGCCGAATATCCGGAACTGGCCGACATTCTCGAACGACTGATCGAACACGACGCCGTCGGCGACGACGAGACCTTCGAGCTGTGGGTCGAGCTGGCCGAGATCCGGAGCGAGCAGTTGTTCGATCCCGAGGCGGCGATCGACGCCTGGCGCGAAGTCCTCTCGATCGAACCCGAACACCAAGACGCTCTCGATCAACTCGAGGAGCTGTACCTCCAGGAGGGCCAGTGGGAGGAAGCCGCCAACATTCTGGAGATGCAGGCCGACCAGCTCGAAGCCGACCAGGAGCGCATCGATGTCCTCTATCGCATCGCCGAGCTCTGGGATCAGCGGATCGGCGAACCCGAGCAGGCCGCCGTCTTCTACGAGAAGATCCTCGATCTCGATCCCGACGATCTCGACGCCAGCCGCGAGCTCGAGACCATCTACCTCCAGCAGGACGACGACGCGTCGTACATGAAGCTCGTCGAGGTCTACCTCGATCGAGCCGAAATCTACGGCGACGAGCCGGATCGTCGACTCGAGACGCTTCGATCGGCGGCCCGCATTTTCCGCGACGAACTCGACCAGCCAGACCGGGCGTTCGTGATCCTGCAGTCGGCCTTCGGCACCGAGACTGCCGACGATGAGCAACTCCGCGCTGAACTCGAGGACCTCGCCCGCGGCACCGATCACTGGGACGAGCTGATCGAGTCCTTCGAGGGCGTCATCCGGGAGCTCGGCGACGTCCCGATGGCAGCCGATCTGCACGAGCGCGTCGGGCACTGGTGTGCCGACGAACTCGACCGCCCCGACGATGCTATCTATCACCTCCGTCGGGCCTTGGACATCGATCCAGACCGCGTCGAGATCTTCGAGACGCTCGAGAAACTCTACCGCCAGATCGAGGCGTGGCCCGAATTGGCCGACATCCTCGAGGAGCGGATCGATCTGGCAGTCGATGTCGACGTCGAGATCAACCTGTGGCGCAACCTCGGAGAGTTGTACGAGCTGCGCCTCGACGACCTGGAGTCGGCGATCGATGCCTACCGGAGCATCCTCGAGATCGACGACACCGATCTGCCCGCCCTCGAAAGCCTCGAGAGCATCTACGAACGCGAGGAGCGCTGGGAGGATCTGATCGACATCCTCGAGCGCAAGGCCGACACCAGTTACGGCGACGAGGAGATCGAGATTCGTCGACGCATCGGCTCCGTTTGGGAACGGCGTGTCGGCGACATCGATCGTGCTATTCAGGCGTATCGCGATCTTCTGGAGGTCGAGCGTGACAGCGACACGCGCCACGCCTTCGAGGCGCTCGAGCGACTGTATCGGGAGCGCGAGGAATGGAACGATCTGCTCGATCTCTACGACGGACAGCTCTCGGTCACCCACGAGCCCGATGACGAAATTCTACTCCACAGCAAGCGAGCCACCGTCTACGAGGATCATTTCGACGATCTCGAGTCGGCCGTCGGAGAGTACGAAGACGTCCAGATGCTCGACCCCGACAACGAGACGGCGCTCGCGAACCTGGAGCGGCTGTACGGGGAACTCGAAGCATGGTTCGATCAGGTCGACACCCTCCAGCAACACATCGAGGTCGCCGATTCCGACGACAAGAAAGTCGAGCTCTACAACGAGCTGGGCGGTACGCAGTGGAACCACCTCGAAGAGCCCTACGCTGCCATCGAGGCCTACGAGGCATCGATCGAGCGGGCCCCCGATCAACCCGGCGTGCTGGTCGACCTGGCCGACTTGCACCTCCAGACCAACAACTGGCAGCAGGCGATCGAGGTCTACGAAGATCTGGCCGAGCGCCTCGACAACCCCGACGACGTCGTAGAGATTTACTCCACTATCGGCGAAATCTTCGAGGACGAGCTTCGCAACGAAGACGCCGCCGAGACGTATTATCGTCAGGCCCTGGACGTCGATCTCAGCTACCAGCCCGCCCGCAACGCCCTCGAACGCCTCTACGAATCGCGCAGCAAATGGCAGGAGCTGGTCGATCTCTACGCCGAATTCGCCGGCGAGACGCTCGATCTCACCGAGAAGGCCATGTATCTGGCCCAGATCGGCGAGATCTATGAGCTGGAACTCGAGGCTCGCGATCAAGCGTTCGACTACTACGAGCAAGCCCTCGAGGAAGATCCCAATCTTCTCGACGCTGCCGAACCGCTGATCGACCTCTATCTGGAGGACGATCTCTGGGAGAAGGCGGTGCCGCTGCTCGAACGCGCCACGGAACACTACGAGCGTTCGGACGAGATCGGCGACGAGCAGCTCGAGCGTCGTTACGTCCAGCTCGGCCAGGTGTACGACGACCTCGAGCAGCAGGAGTCGGCACTCGAACAGTACTGGAACGCTTACAATCTCGATCGAGACGACGTCGACGTCCTCGTCGGACTGGGGCGGCTTCTGTTCGAGGTCGAAGACTACGAGTCGGCGGCCGACATCTACGAGGAACTCGAGGCCGGTCACCTCGAGGATCTCGAGGCCAATGATCGACTCGAACTCTACTACAAGGCCGGCCGCACGTGGGAGGAGTTCAACGACGTCATCACGGCCATCGACTACTACGAGAAGGCTCTCGAGATCGACGGCGACCACCAGGAGACCCTGGAATCGCTGGTCGATCTCCACGCCGACGAAGGTCACTGGGAGCGGGTCGTCGATTACAATCGACGTCTCCGCGAGGTCGATGACGATCCCTCCTTCCAGTTTGCCCGTCTGACACGGATCGGCGAGGTCTGTGCCGACGAGATCGGGGACATGAGTCGGGCCATCGACGCCTATCGCGAGGCGCTCGACATTCGTCCCAACAGCGTCTCCGTCCTTCGCAAATTGCTCCAGATCTATCGCAACACCGAGCAGTGGTACGATGCGCTCGACATGCTCGACCGTCTCATCGAACAGCAGGAGGACCCGAGTCGCCGCGCTCACTTCAACTACGTGGCGGCCGTCATCTGCCGCGACGAGCTCCAGGATCCGAAGCGGGCCATCGAGTACTTCGAGGCGGCGCTCGACGCCGACGTCACCGAAAAACTCGGCGAGGCCTTCCCCGAGATCGAGCGTATCTACCGCAAGATGGCGATTTCGACGGATCGCCAGGAGGAAAAGCAGCGCATCTGGAAGGAGCTCGAGCGCGCCTATCGACGCATGCTTCACCGCATTGCCGATAGCGGCATCGAGCTCGAAAACCAGATCAAGTTCAAGCTC
Source organism: Bradymonadaceae bacterium (assembly GCA_028274765.1). Taxonomy (GTDB): domain Bacteria; phylum Myxococcota_A; class Bradymonadia; order Bradymonadales; family Bradymonadaceae; genus CAJXPB01. Next base: position 31,154 of record JAQCND010000587.1, on the reverse strand, counting down.
TGGAAGGGACTCGGCGAGATCTACCACTCGCATCTGACCTTCGAGCAGAACTGGCGCGAGAGCGCGATCCGAGCCTTTGAGACGGCGGCCCAACTCAACCCCGACGACGAGCGAGTTCGCCTCCTCCTGGCCGAGCTCCACGACCAGAGGGGAGATGTCGATGCCATTGTCGCCCAGCACCGCGCGCTCATCGAGCAGGACCCGCTTCGAGTCGACAGCTACAAGGCGCTGTTCGACGCCTACATGGACGCCAAACAGTACGACCGCGCCTGGTGTATCGCTTCGGCGCTGGTCTTCCTCGAACAGGCGTCGGCTCGCGAGCGCGAGATGTATGAGAAATACCGGTCGCCCAGTCTCCGTCGCACGACTGGTACGCTGGATCGCTCCGCCTACGACAAATTGTACTATCCGGAGCAAGATCAGCGCATCACCACCATCATGCGCATCCTCAACCAGGGACTCCGGGAGTATTACGCCGAAGACATCAAGAAGTGGGGCGTCAATCCCCGGCAAGATCAGCTCGAGATCGATCAGGGCTCGATGTTCGGAGACATCTACAAGTATCTCGTCGATACGCTCAACATCGCTCCAGCCCCCGAGGTGTATCTGAAGCGCGATCAGGCGCTCGGTGTCCAGAATGCCAACACCCATCCGCCGGCCATCCTGGCGGGCGCCGACATCGTACAAAACCAGGACGAGCGCGAGCTCGTTTTCCGGCTCGGCGCGCTGCTGTCGGCGATGCGGCCGGAACACTACCTCGCCTCGATTCAGTGGCCGACCGAAGGGTTGAAGATGCTCTTCATGGCGGCGATGTACATTACCAACCCCACGGATGTGCTCGAACAACAGCTCGGCGAAAGCGGACTCGAGTGGGCCGGATTGATCCAAGAGATGCCCTCACAGCGGCAGATGAAACTCCAGAAGCACGTCTCCGAGTTTTTGGAGACGGGCGAGAATCCGAATCTCTCCGCCTGGCGACGCCACGTCGAGCATACGACCAATCGCCTCGGACTCCTGATGTGCGGCGACCTCAATCAGGCAGCCCAGTGTATCCGCAACGGCCAGAGCCCCATCAACAAGGGCGAAGTCCGCGACCAGGTCCACGAGCTGCTGCTGTTTGCCATCAGCGACGAGTTTATCGAGCTTCGCAAGCGGCTCAGCATCTCGATCGAGGATCATTGACCGGAGTCCCGACCCGTGCTGACCATCTGTCCGACGCCCATCGGCAACCTCGACGACGCGACGCCCCGCCAGCAACGTGCGCTCGCCGAGGCAGACATGATCGCCTGTGAAGACACACGGCGCACGGGCAAGCTCCTCGAGCATCTCGGCATCGAGCGCGAGGGCGGGACGCCCGAGCTCGTCCGCTACGAGGAGCACAACGAGCGCGAGGCCGCCGATCAGCTCGTCGACCATCTCAGGCGCGGAGCCGACGTCACACTCGTCTCCGATGCGGGGACGCCGGGGATCTCCGATCCTGGCTATTGGCTCGTGCGAGCGGCTCTCGGGGCCGATATCGAGGTGACCTCGCTCCCCGGCTCCGTCGCCGCGATTGTCGGTCTCGTCGCTTCGGGGTTGCCCACCACGGACGTGCAGTTTCGTGGCTTTCCCCCCTCCCAATCCGGCCAGAGACGGTCGTTTCTCGAACGGATCGACTCACCCGCGTTGACGACCGTCCTGTACGAATCGCCCCATCGGCTCGAAGCCCTCTTCGATGATCTTTCAGAGATCTACGGGGCCTCGCGTCGTGCGACGGTGGGACGAGAGTTGACCAAAGCCCATGAGGAGTATCTTCGGGGGACGGTCGGCGACATCCTCGACGAGCTCCGGGATCGAGAGCGCATCCGCGGCGAATGTACCGTCGTCATCGAACCCGCCCCCGAAGAGGAGACGGACGACGAAGTCGTCGACGCCAAGATCCGTGAATTGCTCGACGACGGGATGCGCTCCCGGGGGATCAAGGAGGTCGTCGACGAACTCTACGATGTCTCGCGCTCGTCGCTGTACGATCGCATCGAGCGCATCCGCGACGAGCTCGACAACTGACGTCGACCGTCACGGGATGACATGTTCTCTCGAGATGAGGGGTGAGGGCTGAAGGAGGGCGGGGAAGGCAAATGTGTCGAAGCTGTGAACGCCTCCAACCATCTGGAGCTCACTTCTCGCCATGCGGCCCGAGCGGGTATACGACCTCGATCCAATCTGAAAGGAAGCCAACGCGACGAGACTGCGGACGCCTCGGGCGAGCTCCGACCACCTTTAGAACTGGAGGGCCGTCACGAGCTGAATTTTCCAGGTGTTGAAGCCACTGAGGCGAAATCGCGACCCGGGTGAGTCGTAGGTAGGATTGTAGGCGGGATTGCGCTCGAGGTCGGCGTCCGGGCCGGTCAGATCGACTTTTTGGTCGGAGGTTGCCTCGCCGCTCTCGGCATCCTTGCCGGTGCGGGCATTGGTCAACAGATGGGACTGGCGGTGTTCGAGCCCGAAGATCGCCTTGATCTCGAAGTACTCCGAGGGCTGCAAATAGAACCCGAGCTCTCCCCCGAAGGTGGCGTATCCTTCGACCGTCATGATACCGTTGGTCCGATAGCTGTTGTCGGACTCGAGCCCGCTCAACGTGTAACGGGGAGCGGGCCGGACGTTGGCGGGGCGCTGGGCGATCCACGAGCATCCGAGGTCATCCGAGTTCTGGAGATCGCCCGCCTCGTTGAACTGGGGCAAGATCTCGTTGGTCGTCTTGCCGTTGCACCGACTGTTGGTCATGTGCTCGTAGAGCGGCGTGTAGTTGCGCCCCTCGCTGGTGTAGCCGAAGTTGAATCTCAGGTCGATCACGTATTTTTCGCCGGTTTCTTTGTTCTCATAGGGCACGAACTCCGTGCCCATGGTCACGTCGGCGCGATGCGGAGGATTGGTGACCGTCTGGCCTCGATTGGGATTGCTGTTTTCCCCCTGGGTCTCCTTGAGGTCCTGGATGGGGGAGTTGCCCGAGAGGAGCGGGAGCTGGTATTCGAGTCCGAAGTACGGATCGATCCAGTCGAATCGCTTCGAGGTGCGAAACGACCAACTGAACTTGTGCATGCCCTCACCGACGTCGTCGTTGTCGCTTTGGCGCACCGGGGCGAGTGGCATCTGGTAATCCATGCCGAGCGCCATCGTCGCCTTGGTGTCGTCGCGCTGGTCGTTGTAGGGCGCCCAGTGGAGGCCCACCGAGGGGTCGGCAAATCCCGAGCGCTGGTAGTCGTTGAAACTCCCCTGGAGGTTGAAATAGCGATGCTGCTGGAAGCGGGGGAGTCGGTTGAGCTTTTGGTCTCGAGAGGGATTGGTGTTGTTGGGCCGAAAGACGTTGTCGGCGTTTTCCTCGATGGCGTCGTTCGTCGGATCCACGTAGGAATTCTGGGCGCTGACGTGATTGGAGGGGTCGTCGGCCTCGTTGGCGTACTTGAGCCCGTATTTGCTGAAGAGCACGAAGGGGACGTTGAAGCGGAGTTCGAGGTCCTTGTAGAGTCCGAATCGCAGATCGAAGTCCAGCTCTCCGCGCTGGTGGCGGTAGATCATCTCCTTGTTGTCGACGATGGTCGCCTCGTTGCAGCGTCCTGGACTGAATTGGACGCGCGGATTGGTCGAGGCAGGATCTTTGTCGCCTACCTCACTCCGCTGCCGAGGTACACAAGGCGCCTCGCGGGCGATGGTCCCCTTGGAAGTGTTGAACTCGAACGAGGGCTCGAAGTGGAAATCGAAGGGGTCGTAAGTGTCCTCGTCGTAGTCGTCTTTGTCGTCCGCCGCGTCGAGGAGATCGGTGAATTCGGCGGCCCGGGCAGAAGAGCTGGCTCCGAGGAGGCCGCCGATGATGAGGCCGACAACGATCAGGTGACACACATCGCGCATACAGATCTCCTCGATGCACATCGAGATTGCCTCGGCACTCCGACGGGCGAGCGACCGGGACGCGACATCGCAAGAACGCGCCATCACATTTTCAATTTCCACGGGGATCGTTCCCTAATAGGAACAACTCATTGGCTATCAATCGGGCCGTACCCTGTCAAGTTTTACCCCAACACCCTCCCGAGCCGACCGGGGTATTTTTGTAAATTATAGTCTATGATCATGGGGACGATGGCGATTTTATCTGCGCAGGCAATGGCCGTGTCCGATGTTCGCCCCCCATACCATGTCTGCTCCAGAGCAGTAGGACGATCGAGACGACAGATCACGCTGAGATCGAGGTAGCCAGCCTCATGTCGATGAGATGGAAGACGACTTGGACGATACGGTCCTCGAGCTTCTGATATATCCAGGGATGCATCTCTCGCCAGAGAGATGCTCGAAAGGGGGAATGGCGCGCTGTTGTCGGGTGAGTCTAGTAGGCGACCTCAGTCGGGCGAACGAGCGATATGTCCTTGCAAGAGATTACGGTGGTATGTATACACGGGAGATACAATTTTAACGGACTCCTCAACGCATCTCAAAATCGCTGTTCCTCCCTGCTGTGTTGCTGTCCTGATGTCGACCGATAGTGAAACGACACAAGAGACGCCGGGCACGATTGTTCGCGAAGCACGCGAGTCTCTCGGGCTGAGTGTGGCGGACATTGCAGCCATGACCCGCATCCCCAAAACAATGCTCGAACATCTGGAGGCAGATCGTTACGAGGAATATCCCGCCGAGGTATTCGCGCGAGGTCATCTCCGCAATTACGCTCGAGAGGTCGATCTCGAACCCGAACTCGTCCTCCAGACCTTCGAGCGTCACACGGGTGAAGGGGAGACGGAGACGGTCGAGTCCGGAGAAGCCGAGACTCGAGAGGATCGCGACGAATCCCACGACCACGAGGCGTCTCTCGATTCGGGAGGACCGATCGATCGCGTCGAATGGTCTCAACTCTGGGATCGCGTCCAGCCCAGTCATCTCTTTGCCGCAATTCTGATACTCGCCGGACTCTTCGGGATCTTCAGTCTCACCGGTGAGAATCGGGCGACGGCTCAAGATTCGAACGAGTTTCCCGACAGCGAGCGAACTGCCGAGCAGAACTGGAACGACAGCCTCGATCAGCGAGCCGACAAGTCCCAGTGGTTGATCAAAAATCAGTCCGCCGAGACGGCATCAGCGTCGGATTCGAGTAATTCGGACTGATCGGTCTCGAAGAGCCTTGCAGGGGCTACAACTCGGAGAGCCGCCACGTCGGCGGCTCTTTTTTTATCTTCCGATCGGGGGAGCGACGTCTCTCGGAGGGGCGGCGCTCGCCACACGGCGCGATGACTCGCTGACGTACAGATGCATTCACGTGTCGACTTCAGAGAGCATCGGCCATGCCCCCCGCAGTTCCTAGTCGTCAGGGCGATATCGCATCCTCACCACTACGTTGACACGAGGGCTTGGCCTCCGTCGCGGAGGGCGACCGTGCGGATGGAGGCCGGTCGAAGCCCTTGATTTACGGAGAGAGCGGAGTGGCTCCGGGCCCGATCCGAGATGTTGACACCATCTCCAGAGCCGAGACTCATGCGTCGAGATCGTTGAACTTTCGAGCCAATCCGCGAGCTTCGACGATGTTGTCCTCGATGGCGCAGTAGGTCCAGCCTCCGTATCGCCCAAGCGAGTGGACGCCTCGAAGTTCGAGCTTGCTGCTGAGATTCTCGAAAGCCTCGTTGGAATCCTGGGTGATGTGGACGTAGGCCGGATCGAGCGTGACGGAATGGTCAGCTACGAGTTCGTGATCGTCGACGATACCGGCGCGCTCGAGATCGCGAAGCACCTCCTGGCGCTTGGCGTCGACGTCGGGCTCGGCGTCCGATTGTTGCCCGATCTCGACGTAGAGACTCATGCGGTCGGTATCCATGATGTTGTCGTAGTACCCGACCCGGTAGAAGGAGTACTTCCTTTCGGGGAAGTAGATCCAGTGCACGCCCTCGTGCCCTTTCCGGTCGAACCCCATGTTGAAGACGAGCACCTTGTTGTAAGAGAACGTGCTCGGCTCGTAGTCGAGATCGACCATCTCCATCAGTCGATCGAAGGGGGCCGATGAAATCATGTACTGAAAGTCGATCTCTCGCCCCTGAGAGGTCGTCGCCACCTTGTTGTCGAGATCGACGTCGACGAGGGCTTCGTTCAACGCGATCTGGTCGTCGGGGACCTCCGAGGCCAGGGCGTTGACGTACATGATGGCCCCGTTTTTGGGATAGGTGAACGTCGCGTTGTACGACTCGTCGTCCTCCTGCTGACGCATGTTGCGAATGATCTCCTCGACGTCGGCATAGGGGAAAAAGCGCCCCATCGCGTCGCGGTCGAGTTCTTCGAGGTCGCAGGCGTAGAGTTTCTCGTTGTACGGCACCAGAAATTTATCGCTGATGCCCTCGCCGAACTTCTCGTAGAGCATCCCCTTGAAGCTCTCCGAGTCGTACTCGTCGGCCTGCTCGTCTCGAAAATAGAGGTCGTAGAGACACTCGACAAATTCGTCCTGGGGCAGCTGGTGGATGTTCTTCTGAAAGGGAAAGTCGACGAGGTTGTCTTTATAGAGGATCTTGGCGTTTTTCTCGACGGTCACGACCTCGTCGGGGGGCATGCGATCCCGGAGGTACTGTTCGATTTCGGGATGGTTGAAGTGAAAGAAGTGCCCGGAGAAGTCCCACACGAATCCCTCTTTTTGAATCGTCTTGCACCACCCTCCAATCTCGGACTCGCGTTCGAGCACGAGATAGTCGTCGGAGTCGATGAAGTTGGCAAACGAGAGTCCGGTGATGCCGGCGCCGACGATTAGATATCGAGTCTCCATCGGTTGGGCTCCGCGTCGAAAGAGAGCGAATGCGAGGGCACGATCGTACGAGTGTGCGGTTACCGAAAAGGGGGGGCGAGATCAACTGTCACGGAACGTGCGGCCTCGACATCGCCCGCCGGAGAGGAGCGGGTGTGACTCAGGTCCATGGGATCTCGACGACGCGTGGTTGGGAGCGCCGGCCGATCATCGAGTCGGTCGACGGCAAACGTCGTGCCACGGCGCATCCCATGGTATCCGAGCGGACCCGGGAGGAGCCCGCTCCGAGCTGGCGTCTCTCGAGCTTGCTCACAGAGAATCACCCTGTTACGGAGTGTCGGCGACGGACGCGCGACCGCCCTCCGGAGCCATGTCGGCGCCTGCCCAAAGGGGGTCGCCCTCCATTCGAGCTCGCCTCTGGACGCATCTCGACGGGCCACATGGTACAGACACTTTGCTTACGGAACTGGGGACTGATTGGAGTGGTCATGGTCGTCCTGACCGCAGCCGGATGCGGGGGCAACGAGCCCTCGGATCGGCCGAGTGACTGCACGGGTGACGAATATTTCAACCAGCGCACCGAGCGCTGTCAACCCTGCCCGGTCTACGACAAGCCCTCGTGCAAACCGGGATGCGGCTTCGAGATTACCGAAGACCGCAACGGCTGTCCCCGCCCGACGTGCGATTCCGAATGTGATACATGTGGGCCCGGCGCCTTCTATGCGGTCGAACAGGGAGCATGTCAGCGGTGTCCCGAGACGCCCAACTGCCGCCAGTACGACTGCGAAGGCGAACTCCGGGTGACCGAACCCTACTCGAGTACCTGTCCTCCGCCCGACACCTACGCCTGTGGTGCCTGCACGCGCCCCGAACAGGGATGCACAACGGGGGAGCAGGGTCAATGTGTGGATGCCCCCGACGCGATGCCATGAGTACCTCCAACGCCGAATCCGACGAGCCGACGAAGCCGGCATTCGACGACGAAGCAATCGAGTCGATTCGTCACCACTTGCTCGACTGGTACGACCGCCACCGCCGCGATCTTCCGTGGCGCGACATCGACGACCCCTATGCGACCTGGGTCTCGGAGATCATGCTCCAGCAGACCCAGGTCTCGACGGTCGTCGACTACTACGAACGGTGGCTCGAGCGCTTCCCGACCCTCGAATCGGTCGCCGAGGCCGACCGCGAGGAGGTTCTGGATCTCTGGGAGGGGCTCGGCTATTACCGACGGGCGCGCTATCTCCATCGTTCCGCTCAACAACTCGTCGAGGAGGGCGACGGCACCCTTCCCGACACCGCCGACGAGCTCGAGGAACTCCCCGGCATCGGCCCCTACACGGCGGGTGCCATCGCCTCGATCGCGTTCGACGAACCGACGCCGGTTGTCGACGGCAACGTGGCGCGCGTCCTCTCTCGCCTCCGCACCCTCGAGGGCGACCCCAAAGAGAGGGCTAACGAAAAGATTCAGTGGCGACTTGCCGACCAGCTCGTCGATCCCGATCGGCCAGGTGATTTCAATCAGGCGATGATGGAGCTTGGCTCTGCCATCTGTACCCCCCAGAATCCCAACTGCCTGATCTGCCCCGTCCGCGAACACTGCCAGGCCTTCGAGACGGGACAGCCGGAACAGTACCCGGAGCCGACGGATCGTCCCACTCAGAAGTCCGTCTCCGCCGCCACGGCCGTCACGGTGCGTCGCCCCGAGGAGGGACTCGAGGAGTTCGCCGTCGTCAAACGGCCCGCCGAAGGGCTGCTCGGCGGACTCTGGGAGTTTCCGACCGTCGAACTGGAAGACGACGACGCAATCGGCGATCGGATCGACACCTATCTGGCGGAGACGCTGGGCCTGTCGGCGGCCTCTCGCGTCGAGGGACGAGCCCTCGAGGACGTTACCCACCTCTTTTCGCACATTCGCCTGTCGCTCAGTCTCCGACTCCGGGTGATCGACGCCGAAGAGAGTACCCGAGCCGACGATGTCGCCACCGAGCGTCCCCTAAAGTGGATCGCCCGCGATCGACTCGACGATCTCCCCATGTCGATGGCCATGCGTCGGGTCGAAGAGCTCGCCCTCGATGCCCTCGATGAAGGCGAGCCGGTCTGAATAGTGTGATCTCGGACGCCCTCCGCGCCGCGCATCCGATAAATCGGGACGGGTGAGCCCGCGATGTGCCGTCCGAGTGGCGGCGCAGTCGAGTTGGCATGGATCCATTCGCCGATAGCGACGCTGCGAAGACAGTCTGACTCGAGTTCGTACGAGATTGGCGAACTTGGCGCGGTCACGAGTCTTCTGTATATTGATTGAAGGGGTGCGCTCACGGAGGAGTACTCACCTCGTTGCCTCGACATATCGGCGCAGAGGGGCTCGGCGTCCTCGAACATCTCGCCCGCATTGACGTGTCGCCCAAACATGCCGCGTGACGTGTGAGTTGCGCTCGTGAGTGCGAGGTTTCATGATTCTGGAGGACAGCATTGCCATCGTCATCTCCACAGAGTGAAGTCCAGTCGGAGGGAGCCCAAGTCAAGCTGACGGTCGTCAGTGGTCCAGATGCCGGACTGTGTCTCTCTTTTCAGCAGTCCAACGTCCAGGTCGGTCGGGCCCCGGACAACGATTTCGTCCTGAGTGACGGATTCGTCTCCGGTCGACACGGTCAGTTTCGTCAAAACGCCGAGGGTGATGTCATCTATCAGGACCTCGAGAGTCGCCACGGCTCTCTGGTGGTCATCGACAACGTCTCTCACCGACTCCACGACGATGGACGCCGACACTCCGACCCAATCGAGGGGGAATGTGAGCTTCAAGTCGGATGTTCACTCATTCAGGTCGAGATCACCCGGCCGGCCGATACGGATTCCAAAATCGAGTTGTCGGACTCGGAGCCCAAGTTGCAATCGACTCAGCTCGGGCGCGTCGGCGAAGTCAATGAAAGCCAAGACAAGGTCATCACCCAGTCGCTCGAGCCGGTGCAGTCGCTCAACCGCCGGATCGAAAACGACAACGAGCGACTCGCCATCCTCTTCCGACTGGCCGGCGAGCTGAACGGGCGGACGGGGCTCGACGACATCCTCGACCTCGTCGGCGAAGCCACCTTCGACGCCTTCCCAAACGCCAACTTCTTTGCCATCACGCTCGTCTCCGAACCCGGCGAAGTCGCCGAAGCCGACCCCTTTTATACCCACATCCGAAGTAATTTTCCGGGCGACAGCGACGAGCCCATCATCAGTACGAGCATCCTCGAGCACGTCGTCGAGCGCCAGGAGAGCGTCCTCTTTTTGAAAGATGGCACGGAGGCCGAGGTCTCCGAATCGATCCTTCAGGCCGAAATCACCTCGTGTCTCTGCGCACCGCTCGTCGGCCAGGAATCGCTTCTGGGCGTCATGGAGGTCGACACGCGAGGCGAGGGAGGCGGCGGGGTCTTTTCTCGGCGGGATTTGGATCTGTTCAGTGTCCTCGCCTCCAACGTGGCCTTCGCCATCGAACGCGCGAATCTCTCGAGCAACATCGTCGAAATGTTCGAGAGCTTCGTGGCCGCCAGCGTCAACGCCATCGAGGCTCGCGATCCCTCCACGGCCGGTCACAGCGAACGCGTGACCGAGTACACGCTGGAGTTCGCCAAGGTCGTCAATGAACTGGATTGCGACGGCTTCGAGGCGTTCGAGCTCGACGGCGATGAACTCAAAGAACTCCGTTATGCGGCACTCCTCCACGACTTCGGCAAGATCGCCGTCGACGAGGCCATTCTCCAGAAAGCCAATCGCCTGACCGAAGAACGGTTAGATGTCGTCCAGCAGCGACTCGAAACGATCAAGAGTCGAGATTACCAGAGGCGAGTTCAAGAACAGCTCGACGACGAGGGGACGCTCGACGGTGACATCCTCGCCGACCTCGAGCGCGAGCATCGCGATTTCTGCGAGGAGATCGACGAAGCCGCCTCGAAAATCACATCGCTCGCCCAGGCTCCCTCGGTGAGCGAAGACGATATCGAATGGGTGCGCGAGTTCGCCGAACGCACGTACCTCGATACGTCTGGCGAGCCTCGACCCTTCCTGCAGGAGGACGAAGTCGAATCACTCACCATCCGGTACGGTACGTTGAACGAGCGCGAGTGGAAAGAGGTTCGCGAACATCCTGCCCACAGTAAACATTACCTCGAGCGCATCCCCTGGAGTAACGACCTCGAGCGGATCCCCCGAATCGCCGGCGCCCACCACGAAAAGCTCGACGGGTCGGGATATCCTTACGAACTCGAAGGCGACGAGATCATTCCTCAGGTTCGGATGCTCACGATCGCCGACATCTTCGATGCCCTGACGGCCAACGATCGCCCCTATCGCGACGCCTATTCGATCGAGCGCGCCGCCAAGATTCTTCGAGCGGAGGCCAAGGAGAGGAAACTGGACTCCAAGCTGGTGGAACTGTTCATCTCCGAGGTCTTACCCCTCGTCCGAGATCGAGTGCCCGACCGCTGAGACCGCCGCTCGATACGCCACTGTTTCATCCCACCTCTTCCCCACCACGTCCCATGCCTCAGCTCAACGTCGACAATCGTCGTGTCACCCGCTGGAGTCTCTTCGGCGGTTTGCTCCTCCTCCTGCTGGCGGGAGGCTGTCGCTCTGCACTCTGCCAGCGGATGGTCGAATGTTGTCGCCAGGTCAAAGACAACCATCCCGAGGTCGGCCAGTCGTGTGGCCAGCTCGCCGAAAAAGAGGACGACAAAGCGACCTGCCGCACCGTGCTGAAGACAGTCGGATACATGTTCGAGGACAAAGACATAGACCCCCCGGAGGCCTGTCGGCTCGAGACGTCGTCATCTCCATCCTCGAAGGAATGATGCATCTAAAGGAGGGTGGAAGTCCGGAGCGCATCGTCGAGCTCGCAGACTATCGATCGGCCAAACGCCCGTCAGTTCAATCCGGCCAGATGCTGGAGTTTTCGGGCGGCCAGGTGAAGTTCGAGTCGGTCGCGCACGAGGGTGATCTCGGCACTCCGAACCTGATCTTCGGCTCGAATCAAGTCGAGCTGGGTGGCGACGCCTCGACGATGAGCGCGTCGCGTCTCCTCGAGAGTTTGGCGGGCGAGTTCGACTTCGTTTTCTCCGGATTCGACCTGGGAGCGAGCCGATTCGTAGTCGCTCCACGCTTTGCGGAGGTTGGTCTCGATCTCGCTCAGCTTCTTGTCTTGTTCGAGTTCACTCGCGATTTGCTGGGCGCGACGTCGATCGAGCATGGCTTCGCGCCCTCCACCGTCCCAGATCGTCCAGTTAGCGTTGAGCGAGGCCTGCCACTTGAACGGGTCGGGATTGAAGTCCGTCGTGCGCGTGCCGATGAGCGAAAAGGTCGCGCCGATGGTGGGGAGATACTGGGTGTAGACCTCGTCGATGCGTCGCTCGGCGAGCTCGATATCGAGCTCGCGGGCCTCGAGTTCGAGACGTCGATCGGCCGCGACCTCGACGAGCTCGTTCGGGGAACGGTCAACTCTTGGTGCATCGGGACGCTCGAGATCGAAGTCGGCCTCGGTCTGTAAAAGCTGGGCGAGGGACTCGCGAACTTTCTCGAACTGGAGCCGGGCCCGCTCGAGTTCCTTTTCGGCCTGGACGACTCGGAGCTTCGAACGCGTCATCTCGAACTGATTGATGACGCCTCGATCCAGGCGCTTCTGGTTGGTGCGGCGTTCGCGACGGCGGGCCTCGAGTTGCTCGGCCGACAGTTCGACGACCCGGCGTACAGTCAGAAGGTTGTAGTAAAGCCGAATGGCCGCGAAATCGAGTTCGTCCCGTAGCACCTCGACCTGTTTGTCCGCCAGCTCCTTGCGCTTGTAGGCCTGTTTGATCAGAGGGATGGCTCGGGCGTTGATGAGCCGAATGTTGGCGGCGAGATTCCAGCGATATTCGGTCTTCGGCTGGATGAGGATTTCGGTGTCGACTCCTTCGGGGAGCTGGCCGCCGCCACCGTCGGAGGGCCCAAACGAGGTGGTGATCTCCTGATCGTGGATGATGTACGACCCCGAGGCCGAGACGTTTGGAAAGAGGATGCTGTAGGCCTGTTGGATGGAGCTGGCGGCCTCATCGACGCGCGTCGCGGCCAGTTTGACGTCGTAGTTTTGCTCGCGCACCAGATCGCGAGCCTCCGAGAGCGTCAGCGTCCGCGCCGCCTCGATGCCGGGCTCGACGGGGTCGACCGATACGCTCTCCGAGTCGTCGGTGTTGTCCTTCGAAGCCTCGGACGTCGCGTCCGTCGTCTGCGAGGTGTCGTCCATCGAGCGAGCGTAGGCCTCGGAGACGGAGCTGGAGGTGTCGTCCTGCGCCCGAACGGAGGTGGGCGAACCGGCGAGCGCCACGCCGAGACCGGCCGCCAGGAGGGCAACCCCGGACGACGACATCCAGTCGGCGACCTTGCCGGGAATCGCGCCGATGTCATCGAAGATCGAGTACATGACGGGGACGACAACCAGCGTCAGCACCGTCGCGACCATCAGTCCGGCGACCACGACACGCGACATCGGCCCCCAGAGTTCGACGGAGTTGCCGCCGACGACGATGTCGAAGTTGACGAAGTCGAGACTCACGCCGATGACGATCGGCAGCAAGCCCAGCGCCGTCGTCACGGCCGTCAAGACCACCGGACGTAGACGAACCATCCCCCCTCGAATGACGGCCTCTCGACGTTCGTATCCCCGCTCGCGCAGGACGTTGATGTAGTCCACCATGACAATGGAGTTGTTCACGACGACGCCGGCGAGGCTGATGATACCGATGCCCGTCATGATGATGCCGAAGGGTTCGCCGGTGATCAGGAGCGACCAGAAGACGCCGATGAGACTCAGCGTGACGCTGAGCAGGATGATGAGCGGCTGGACGACGGAGTTGAACTCGGTGACGAGAATGAGTGCGATGATGAAGACCGCGGCCATCAAGGCGCCCGCCAGAAAGTCCGATGCCTCCTGACGATCTTCGTTTTCACCCGTGTATCGAATGTCGTAGCCGGTCGGCACGTCCAGATCGGCGAGTTCGGCCTGGGCGCGCTCGAGTCGATCGGCCGCCAGGTACCCCTCGGCCGCTTTGGCCGTGACGGTGACGACGCGCTCTCGGTCGCGGTGGTGGATCGACCCACTCCCGCCCCGCACGCGAACCTCGGCGAGTTCAGTCAGGGGAATGTGACGGTTGCGGCGGTCGGTCACCGTCAACTGTCGAATGTCCTGAATGTCTCGTCGATGGGCCTGGTCCAGCTGGACCGTGATGTCGTACTCTTCTTCAGCATCGCGAAAGACGCTCGCCTCGGTGCCACTGATGGCGGTGCGGACGGTGCTTGCGATCTTGCGAGTGTTGATGCCGGCGAGTGCAGCCTGCTTGCGGTCGACGTCGACATGGATCTCGGGTCGGGTCAGTTCGAGATCGTCGTCGACATCGATCACACCCGGAATCGTGCGCAGTGTGCGTTTGACCCGGTCGGAAATCGACTGGAGCGTGGTTAGATCCTCGCCGACGATCTCAATGCCGATCGGCGGCCCCGTCGGGGGCCCCATCGAGGCCTTTTTGACGGAGATGTTGGCGCCCGGAATCTCCTCGTAGACGTCGCGTAGTTTCTGAATAAAGGTGGCAGGATCGCTGGTCTGGTCCTCGACTTCGACGAGGTCGACCGAGATGTTGCCGTAGTGCGGTGCCTCGCCCCCGCCTTGCTGACGGCTGCCTTTGGTCCCGATGTTCGAGACCCAGGCTTCGACCAGTTCGGGGCGCTGATCGAGGGGCTTTTCGAGCGCTTCGACGACTTCACCGGTCGCCTCCAGCCGGGTGCCATCGGGCAATTCGGTCGTAACGTTGAATTTGTCCGGGGTCGTCTCCGGAAATAGCTCGACCCCCTGGTCGTTGGCCGCGAACAGCATGATGCTTCCGACGAGAATGCCGATCGTGCCCAGCAGCACCACGAATCGCAAGTGCAGCGCCCACTCCAGGAGCGTCCGGAAGTGGCGATAGAGGGCGTTGTCGGGCACTTCGGCTTCGTCGAGCTGAACGTCGTCGCTGGGCTTGATGAACTTCGAGCAGAGGGTCGGATTGATCACGAGTGCCACGAAGAGACTGCTCAACAGCACGATGATGACCGTCATGGGAAGATAGCCCATGAACTCCCCCATGACCCCCGGCCAGAACAGCAACGGGAAGAATGCACCGACCGTCGTGGCCGTCGAGGCCGTGATCGCCCAGCCAACTTCTTTCGTGCCGTCGATGGCCGCCTGCACTCGGGTCTTACCCTCGTTGACGTGTCGATAGATGTTCTCGACGACGACGATGGCGTTGTCGACCAGCATCCCCAGCGCCAGCACCAGACTGAACAGCACCACCATGTTGAGGGTGACACCGAGCATCTGAAGGACCAGAAACGTGAGCAGCATCGACGTCGGGATACTGATGGCCACGAAGAGGGCGTTGCGGGCCCCGCCCATGAAGAAAAAGAGCGTGATCAGCACCAGCAAAAGCCCCGAGATGATGTTGTTCTCGAGTTCCTTGACTCGAGTTTTGATCATCTCGGAGTTGTCGTTGATCACCGTGATCTCGACGCCGGCTTTCTCGAACCGATCTCGATACTGATCGAGGACCTCTTTGGCCTCCCGCGAGATGCGCAAGATGTTTTCCCCCGCTCGTTTGACCACCGACAGTGAGATGTTGGGCTTGCTGATCGGTTTCAGCTCGCCGTCGTCGTGGCGCGTCCAGGTCGTCAGACGACTGTAAGTGTCTCGCGCTTCGAACCCCCACTGGACGTCGGCAACGTCCTTTAACATGACTACCTGGCCGTCGGTGGATTTGACGACGATCTCTTCGAGGGCCTGGACACGTTCGAACTCACCCGGGACTCGTACCGTAAACTTCTGCGACCCCACATCGATACTTCCGCCCGGGAGATTGATGTTTTCGGCCCGGATCGCCCGATTGATCTGGCCGAGCGAAACCTTGTGGTGGCGGAGTGCCTCGGGATCGACGGCCACCTGCACTTCGCGGTCGACACCTCCGGCGAGTTCGACACGAAGCACCCCCTGAATGCCCTCGATATCCTCCTGGATATCCTCGCCGATCGACTGCAGACGAACGGGATCGGCCTCGCCGGAGACGTTGGCGATCAAAACCGGCCAGTCGCTGGCGTTGATCTCGATGATCTCGGGATCTTCGGCATCGTCGGGGAGATCCCCCTCGGCCTTGTCGACCTTCTCGCGAACTTTCTGGAGGGCATTGTCGATGTCGATCGAGGGATCGAACTCGATCGTGATCAGCGAGACGCTATCCGCCGAGGTACTGGTCATCTTGTCGACGTTGCGGAGCCCGTCGAGCTCCTCTTCGAGCTGGCGCGTCACCAGCGTCTCGATATCCGACGGCGAGACGCCGAAGTACGCCGTCTGCACGATGACGATCGGAATCTGGACGTCCGGGGAGGCCTCTTTGGGCAAAGAATCGTAGGCACGCACGCCGCCGATGACGATGACGGCGATGAGCACGAAGACGGCGGTTGCGTGATGGATTGAAAAGTTGGTGATCTTCATGGACTGCAGACGACGTGGCGGTCAGAGGACAACGAGCTCCTCGCCGGGAGCTCGGGAGAGAGCGTCGTGGACGGAGCAATGGGCATCTAGAGTCCGGCCTCCAGCGCCTCCTGTAAGCCCTCGTATGTCCCGACGATCTGAACGGGGGCTTCCTCCATGAGACTTCGATGCCCTCGAACGACCAGACGTTCGCCGGCTTCGAGTCCCTCGGTGACGACGACGCGGTTGCCCGCGCTCGGGCCGAGCTGAACGCGGCGAATGAGGGCTTGCTCGGGCTGATCGTCCTCCGTCTGGGGGACGACGGCGATCTCCTGTCGCTCATAACCCTGGAGGACGGTCGTCCGAGGAATGACGACCGCATCGGTCCAGACTTGGCGCGTCAGCGTCATCGAGGCCTGCATGCCGGGCCGGATGCGTCCCTCCTCGTTGTCGAGGTGAATCTCGACAGGATACGTTCGCGTATCCGAGTCGACAGCCGGGGGACGACGCGCGATCGTTCCTGAGACGGTCTCGCCGAGAGGCGAAATCTCGACGTCGACCGAGTCTCCCTCCTGGACGACTCCAATACGAGAGGCGGGCACGGAGGCGGTCACTTCGATCGTCGAGAGATCGGCGATCGTCGCGAGCGGGCGTCCGGGAGCAGCTTGTTCTCCCTTTTCGGCGCGGACGTCGAGGATGACCCCCGACGTCGGACTCCGGACCGTCGCCTTGTCGAGGCCGACTTGCGCCTCCTCGAGCTGGAGCTCGGCGTCTCGAAGTTCGGTGCGAGCTCGATCGAGTTCTCGAGGGGTCGCGAGATCGTCGTCGCGGAGATTTTGAGTCCGCTCGAACTCGCGCTTGGCCGCCTTGACGGCATTTTCGAGCCGTTTGATGCGTGCACGATCGATTTCGGTCTCCAGCTTCAAGAGCCGCTCTCCCTTTTGGACGTCATCGCCTTCTTCGATGGTGAGGCGCTCGATGCGGCCGGGTTGTTCGACCGAGACGTTCGTCGTGTCAACGGGCGAAGTCGTCCCGGGGACGGTCGACGTCTCGCGAAACTCCGTCGTCGAGACCTTCATCGTCTCGACGGGAATGGCTTCGACGCCGCCGGAATCTCCCTCGTCGGGAGCTTTCTCACGAGTGGCTGCACCCGCCTCGGAGGCGCCGGACTGGCAGTGGGGACCGACGAGTAGTGCAAGTACGATTGTCGCCGCGTAGCGCCATCTCATGGGTATCCGATTCCTCGCAGGAAAAAACGAACCAAACGCTGACGCCTCTCGGGACCGAGAAGTTCTCGCATGTGTTCGATGCGAGACTGGGGCTCGTCGAGGCGCTCGGCTTCCTTGAGCGCTCGCATCATGTGGAAGTTGATGGTGCCGAGGAGCCGCTCGGTCATCTCGTGGGGCGTCCCGTCTTCGAGGGTCTCGAGTTCGCCCGATCCGATGGCCTCGGCGAAGACCCGGTGGACCATCTCGGCCATCGGCTCGCGGGCCTCGAGCACGTTGAAAGCTGGCTTGCTGTCTTCGGGCCCGAAGAGCACGAAATAGGAGAACTGAAGGGCGATGGGGGCCTCGAGACACCCCTCCATGTGGGCTCGGACGATGCTCTCGACGCGCTCCTCGAACGACTCGGCCCTTTCGAGCGCCTCCCGGACCCGCTCGGTGATCGATTCGAACAAATAAGAGTTCAGTTCCAGAAAGATGCCCTCTTTGCTGTCGAAATAGTAATAGAGCATCGGATTGGTGACATCGGCGGCCTCGACGATCTCGCGGACGCTCGTCGCCGCATATCCCTTGCGAGCAAACAGCTCGATGGCCGACTTCAACAATTGCCGGGCGCTCTGAGGGTACTCGCTGCCTTCGAAGAACGGTAAGGAATCGAGTTGGGCCGGGAATTCGGATGTGGTCATATCTCTGGTTAACGTTAGTTAAGCCGATCGAGTGTCAATGTAAGTCGACCCACGAGGGAAGTCAACCAGAGAGAGGAAAATATGTCTAGCGGGGTGCTTGCGTGCACTCGTCGGAAAGGGAACGAGACGGGCCCGGGCCGCCCTCACTCGTCCACCGCCGACGTCCCGTCCGACTGGGGGCGTCCATCGGGGGCTGGAAAGAAGAGCTGTTCGAGGTACGTATTGGCGTGTGACTCGCCGAGCAGATCGACCAGCATGTCTCGCCCCCCTGGTTTGGCCGCGTGCAACTGACAGAACGTCTCCTGCACTTCGGTCGTATCGCAGTCCGACCGAGCGTCGAGGGATTCGAGCCGACTCACCATGGCATCCAGCGCGTCGGCGATGGCCCCAAGCGCTCCATCGAGCGAGCAGATGCTGCCGTCGTCTCGGGCCATCAATCCGGCATCGGAGATAAGCCGAGCCCGGGGGCCTTCGAGGACCGAGCCGGGCGTCCAGTCGACGGAGCATGCGTCTAGCGGGGCGCGCGCCTCCTTCCAGGGACTTCGGTCGCTGGCGTCGAGTGCCTCCAGCCCCCAGAGGTCGACGATGAAGTTGGTCACGTCGCCGCCATCGTCCGCGAGATCGATACCGAGCAAGGGGGCCGGCCGATCGATGTTCGGAAAAACGATGGCATTGAATCCCTGAAATGCGGGGAGTTCCAGTCGCGTGAGGCGAGCCAGGCGCGTCGAGGGGCCCTCGTACGCTCGATTGACGATACGCCCTTCTCGGTTATCTGGGACGGGCTGTTGCAGCGAATCGGGTAATTCGATGGCCTCGAGTCCAGCGTCGCGCAGAGGGGTTTCGAGCATGTCGAGTTGAGCGGTTGTCGAGGTCACGGGGGACTCCCGGAGTTGGTATCCGATGGATCGTGGCGATGGGCGAGTAGATCGCGAAGTCCCTCCCGATAGGAGGGATGCGAGAGATCGAGATCGAGGACCTCCTTCATGCGCTCGTTGTCAATCTCGACGCTGGAGGTCATGTATCGGTAAAATGCCTCGAGCACGTCGTCGTCGGCCATGTGGGGGCCCAGCCATTCGGTGAAGACGCCGCTCGCCTTGGCTTCCTCGAGCGCCACGCGCTCCAGGGGCTCGTGTCCGCAGGATTCGGCGATGAAGTCGCAGTAGTCGCCGTAAGGGGCCGCCACGTCGTCGACGACGTTGACGATGGGCGGTTCGGGGCGAGGAGCAGTCGCCGCCGAGACCAGCGCCTCGATCAGATCCTCGATGTAGATGTGGTGCATCGGGTTGGTCCCGTCGCCGGCGACGACGAATTCGCCTTGAGCCATCCACTCGACGGTCTGCTCGCGTCCCGGGCCGTAGATGTGAGGGAGTCGCAGGACGTAGGGTCGAACCCCCTTCGTCTCGGCCTCCAGAAGCCGATCTTCGGCGCGAGCGTGAATGCGACCGACCTCGAGTTCCGGCGAGCGTTCCGATGATTCGTCGACGATCTCGCCGGGACGATCACCGTAGACCGATGTGGCGCTGCAGTGAACCAGACGCACCTCCGTCTCGACCGCACACAGCGCGTCAGCGAGGGTCCGAGCGACGCCCCAGATGGCCTCCTCGGGGTTTTGGAGCCACGCTCCGACGAGGTTGTAAACGACCAGCGTCTCGTCGGGTTGGCCCCGGAGCGCGTCGACGATGGACGCCATGGCCGCCGTTTCACCGGCTCCTTGCCATTGACGGATCTCGGCCGATGCGAATGCCTCGTCGTCGAGCTCGTCCGGAGACTGGCGTGTCGTGACGACCACCGAGACGTCGCGCTCGGTCCAGACTCGGGCGAGTCGACGTCCCGTATCGCCACTGCCCCCGACCAGCAGGACGTGCGAGGGAGTATCGTTGGGCGTATCGCTCGAATGGACCATCTCGACAGAGTGGGGCTGAAAAGAGACGTCTCGTGGCTCGGGTGTGCGGAGTGGTCGACATGTCTCGACGAGAGCAAACCTCGTTCGCTCACGTGGCGTGATCATGTCACACAGCGCATACCGTGACCAGAGAAACGAGCGCGCCTCGTACCCGGTCGGCGAGGAACGGCTCGCCCTTTGACCACCGTAATGTACGGGCAAGTGGGCTGGAATATTCCTATCGAGAGATCGGTGGCTGGGGAGGGCAACCACGCCCCGTGGGTGACTCATCACGGCGTCGTGTCTCCTGACGCGCTCCTGTAGGTCTGTGACGTGAGCGGCCTCGCGACCTGCCAACTCAGAGATGAACCCCGCACGTGTTCGTTTGAGCACACGCTCCCCGAAGTCGCGTTCGTCTTCCGAGTTCTCGAAGGGAGCGTCAGTATATGGCTTCGGGCGTGGGCCCGAAGAGCAAAAAGTGCGGGATGTGCCTCGATCCGAGCCTCGAAGGAATGGAAGCACGCTTGTCCGAACACGAATGAGCTAGACGCATGGCTGGACGAGGGCCATCGCATCAGGATCGAACCATCGCGGGTATGAGCCGGCGAGCCGCCCACGTCCAGGGGACGGAGACATACGGGGGCGCTCCAATGAGGCGTTGAGGGGACACGAAGTGCGATCGACGCATCCGTGGAGCGCCTGGATATTTTCTCGACGTGAGCGGCCTGCTGGCGCGTCGCTTCAGCGACTCCTTGCGGGGAGGCGCAAGGCGGCCACGAGGGAAGACATGTTTACATGCGATCACCCTTGTGGCTGGACTCGCTCGTTTGTCAGCGTCTCGAAAATTTCTATAGTGGATGGGACGATCGGTCGACGGAGCAAACCGGAAGCGGCTGGCCATCGGCACGGAGAGCCGGCTCGGCTCGACGCACTCTATCTTCCATCCCGCCCCTCGACATATCATGAAGATGCAAGTTGGCGACATCGAGATGGATTCGGAGACGGGCATCGATATCGATGGCCGCGAGGTCACTCGAACCGAGGATGCTCGAGAGGACCCTCCAACGGACGGCGACGGCTCCGATGCTCCCCTACCCTCCGGTGCGTCGTCCCAGTCTTCGTCCCTCGAGAGCGCCAGCGGGCGCATGGATGGCGAGCGCCCTCGCTCCTCCAGAGAGCAGTCTTCCCATCCAGCGTACGAGCTGGGAGAAATTCACCTTCCCGAACATGCGCCGATGTACTATCTCGGCGTGGGGGTGATCGCCTCTCTGGCGGCGGCGAGTCTCCTCGTCGTCGGGCTGCTCCAGTGGTTGCCGATGATCATCGCGATCACGATTCCGGGACTCTGCATCCTCGGATGCGGAGGCTGTCTCGGGTATCGGCATCTGACTCGAGCCGGGCTGGATCCGTTCGAGTCGCCCGGCGAGGCTCGAGAAGCTCTCGAACACATGGAGCGTCTCGTGGGGAGGCTCGACGAGGCAGCGTCTCCGTTGACGGTCGAGGAGCTCCAGACCCGATTGGACTGGAGCGAATCAAAGGTAGTCTCGACCCTCAAACGAGCTATCGATCGGGGACGCGTCCTCGAAGATCTGGATGTCGACAGCGGACACTGGACCTATCAGATCGATCGTTCGGAGGCGCTCGGAGACGACGTCCGCGAGGCGCTCCCCGTCGACGAGCGAGCCGAACGACTGGAGTCTCGAGATCACTGAGCTACGGACGAGCAGATCGAATGGCGAACGATGAACGCGACGACACGGGAGAGACGATGAGTAAGGACAAAACGACGGCCGGGGTGCTAGGCATTCTGCTCGGAGGATTTGGCGCCCACAAGTTTTATCTCGGTGAGACGGGAAAGGGACTACTGTATCTTCTGTTTTGCTGGACATACATCCCGGCGATCGTCGGTCTGGTCGAGGGGATTCAATATCTCTCGATGGATCAAGATGAGTTCCAGCATCAGTACGGCCAACAGCTGCCCGACAGCCAGATCGGGACGGATCGCCAGCTCGCCGAGCCTCGGAGCTCTCAATCTTCGTCGTCTCCGCCACAAAAGCGTGGACACGAGGGGACGGACGAGCCCGAGATGAACCATCAGATCGCGCAAAACGTCACGGTCAACGTCGCCGACGACGAGACCTCGACCGATGCGTCCGACGACTCGAATGAACAACTCGGCATTGCCGAGGAGATCGAAAAACTGGAGAAGCTCCGCCGATCGGGCGCCATCTCGGACGAGGAGTTCGAGCGACAGAAGAAGAAACTTTTGAGCTGAACCATCTCCCTCTCGCCCTCTGTCGTGTTGGGGAGAGCGAGCATGGACCTCGTTGGGGGGAGGTTTCGGCCACCGACACTCGACTCGGCCTGCATCCGTCATCTGACGCCAGGGCTCTATTCGTCGCCACTGCCTCCAGACCGAGCTTCTCGACGGCGAGGGCTGGTTCTTTTTCTCTTGCCATCCCCTGGGACCCCATCACGGGAAGCGTGAGAAGAGTTTCGCCATCAGTGAGCCACCGATGAGTCGTTCTCCACGAATTGCGCCTCGAATCGCTCGGAGGGCATCGGAGAGGCGTAGTAGAATCCCTGGCCAGAATCGCATCCCGTCTCTCGGGCGACGGCAGCCTGTTGCGGAGTCTCGACCCCTTCGGCGACCACGGTGATGTTCAGTTTTGAACTGAGACGGCACACGGACTCGAGGATGGCCCGGTCGGTGGGATCGTCGACGGCTCCGTGGATGAACGCCATGTCGAGCTTGAGGACGTCGACGTCGAGATCCTTGAGGTATTCAAGCGACGAGTAGCCCGTCCCGAAATCATCGATGGCCAACTGAAAGTCTCGATGCATCATCTGTTCGATGCAGGTTGCGTTCTGCATGATCTCCCGCTCGGTGAGCTCGATGACGATTTGATCGGGCGGAAGCGCAAACTCTTCGAGATAGGCGAGCCAGGTGCTATCGCCGAGTTGGGAGGGATTGACGTTGAGAAAGAGCGTCAGTTCCGTCTCGACGTCACGGTGCCATTGCTCGAATCGTTGGCACGCCTCCTGGTAGACGCACCGTGTCACCTGCTCGAAGAGTCCTCGGTTCTGAGTGAGCCTCAAAAACTCGTGGGCCTCGAGACATCCCTTCTCGCGATGTTCCCACCTCGCGAGTGCCTCCATCCCCACCGTGCACTCGTCGTCGAGCGTGACGATCGGCTGGAAGTGAGCCGTGATGTTGTCGGCTTCGATCGCCCCGCGAAGTTGGCTGGCGCGCTGAAGCTCGCCGCCCTCCTGCAGGTCGCCGGGATACCCGCGCCGCCACTCGGTCGTGGACTGTTCTTTGGCCCGATACATGGCCCGATCGGCCGCTCGAAGCAAATCCTCGGCCTCGAGCGAGGAGGTCTCCGCCTCTTGCTTCAGCTCGTCGTAGCGAACCACTCCGATACTCGCCGTCGAGTAGACGTCGCGTCCCTGAATCTCGAAGGGAGCGTCTAGCTGAGCGATGAGCCGCTCGAGACGGGGTTCCAGGTCGTCGTCGGGGGCCAGCTCCTCGATGAGCACCGTAAACTCGTCCCCTCCGATGCGTGCCACCGTATCCGCCTCGCGTGCCGCATCTTCGAGACGGCGCGCGAATTGGATGAGCAGACGATCGCCGGCTTCGTGACCGAAGTTGTCGTTGATTTTCTTGAGATCGTCGAGATCCCCGAAGAGGAGAGCAACATTCGTCTCTCGTCGCTCACTCCGAGTGAGCACGTGATCGAGCCGACTCTGAAAGAGGGTCCGGTTCGGGAGTCCCGTCAGACAGTCGCGAAGCGCACGCTCTTCGATCGGACTGTTCTCGCTCTCGCGGGTGAGCATGTGAGTGACGAAGGCGATGTCGTTGGCTACCCCCTGCAGGATGGGTTTCTCGCGTGCATCGTCGAATGCCTGCGAGCCGAGGACCAGTACGCCGTAGACGATGCCACTGTAATCGAGGGTGACCCCCACCCATCGATCGATAGCTTCACCCTGCCGCTCGAAGTACTCGTCGAACGATTCGCCCGTCCAGCTGACAACGTGCTGTTCGCCATCGAGAACACTCACGAGAGGCTCGATGGTTCCGGCGCTTCTGAGTCGGGATTCGAGTTGCCGGGGCTCGATGGACTCGGGAGCGGTAGCATCCACGCGCATCGTCCCGTCCGCCTCTCGCGAGACGATGCAGCCACATGCGTACGAGGCTGTCGAGACGAGGCGTTCGCAGGCGGATTGCCAGATGCGATCGGGATCGCGCTCCCGTACCATCAATTGACTGATGTCTCGGATGGCACGGAGTGTCTCGTTGAATCGGGAAATGCGAGTGCGGGCCCGTCTCTGTTGTTGTTCGTGACGGAGACGACCGTAAGCAGCCCCGATCAAGCGGGCATAGAAACTCATGACGGCCACGTGGTCTTGCGAGAAGGCCTCGCGCTCCGAGGCGGCCAGCCCCAGCGACCCCACGGTCGTCCCTCCCGTCTGGACGGGAAAAAAGAGACGAGATCGGACCACGGATTCGCGGGGGCTCGTCTCCGTGCGCGACTCGGGATCGTTGGGGACGTCGGGAATGTGAATCTGGCATCCCTCCCGATAGACTTCGCCTGGATGGCGCTCCATGGCCGTCTGTTCGGCAATCCGGGCCGCCTCCTCGGAAAACCCCCGCTGCCAGACCTGAGTCAGCCGTTGCTCCTTTTCGTCAAACAGATAGAGAGCTCCATACTGAACCGAGATGAGTTCTTTGAACGTCTCGTCGACGACCTCGGCGATGGTTTCGAGATCGTTGGCGTCGAGCACTCGGGTGACAACGTCACCGAGAAAATCGATGAGTTGGACGCGTCGCGACTGATCGGAGGTCGATTGAAGGGCGTCAAATAACGGTTCGTTGTCTCGGGTCGACATACCTCGCCCTATCCATGCTTGGTGTGTTCGTCTCGGGAGAGAGATATCCAGTACGACGACCCCGCTCCCGCCTCGATACTCGGCGCTCACTACGATGCAGGCATGCTCGGAGAGTTAACGTACCATACGATGCGAGACGTGTCATCGCCACTCGAGGAGTGCACGAGGACGATCCGTAGGCGAACATCTCCTCGCTCGGCGAGAGGCCAGCAAGCTATTCATGTCGAGGAGGTATCAAGGTGCTTCGGGCATCGATCGAACCTCTTGTGTCCTCGACGACTCCCCGGAGCGCCGGCGGATCACCGGCTCGTATCCGCAATGGTTCCATCCTCATGCGATTGACGGGAGTGCAACGGGTGTGACTCGGGTCCGTGGGATCTCGACGACGCGTTTTTTGGAGTGCCGGCGGCCCCGCCGGCCCATCATCGGGTCGGTCGACCACAAACGTCGTGCCACGGCGTCTCCCACGGTATCCGAGCGGACCCGAGTGCAACCTTCAGATGGATGGAACTGTCGACACATTTGTACGGGGCTATAGTCATGCTGACCTCTCGTCCGATACGCCGGTCTTTTCAATCTCCTCAGATCCGACGATGTGATGTCGAACGCCCTCTCCCGTACCGTTGTGACGTGCGCCTTCTGACGGAATGATGGCAAGGATTGTCGACTCTCTCCTCCTCGAGCGCGCATCTCGGTCGACGCGACGAGGTGGGTATCCATCCCTCGACGACGCTTCCGGGGCCGGCCGATCTTGCTGAGAGCGCATTTCAACACCTCAGCAACGGTTGCCAGCCCCTCTGATAACAGATCGTTGTGGTACGAGTAGTCCTTGGGAGCGCCGGTTCCCAGCCGGCTTGATATCAAGAGCGAAAGACTTGGAAGTCAGCTCTACATGCCATCCGACAGCGCGAGTGCGCTCGCTCGAGAGCTGCTCATGGTTCGAGGTCGATAGAGTCGGGCCTCTCCTCGACCGGCAGTCCCACCTCGATGAGCTGTCGGATCTCCTCTGGTGTCCCGACGACCACCGCCATGTCCTGGCCGTAGATCCGAGAATCCCAGATACTGCAGACGCCGCGCTCGTCGTCGAGTTCCGCGAGCAGGGTGTTCAGCAGATCCAGCCAGGGGGGCACGTCGACCCAGTCGCTATTTCCGACCTCCCGCTCGACGACTGTCCCATCGGGGCAGGTGGCTCGTAGAATCTGGGGAGCGTCGAAGTCCTCGTGGATGTACTCCCACTCCACCTCGTCGAAGGCCCCGTCCAGAAGCTCGTCGATCCGGTCGTTCAATCCCGCGTAGCTGTCGACGGGATAGCCGTATTCGGCGTCGAATTCCATCAGACGTCCCGAAGCCCCGAGTTCCTCGATGAGCCCCTTCAGATCGTGCTCCCAGTGGCGCTCGACGATGGCTTCGAGCGTCACCGGTCCGGGGGCGGGTTTCGGAGGCCCGTCTCGCGGTTCGAGCCGGCTCAATCCGAAGGGCGAGACCTCTCGGAGCCAGTCGAGCTGATCGTCGGTCAGACACCAGAGATCGTCGCCGCTTCGGTAGAAGTCGCGTTTCTCGAGTCTGTCGCCCGCTCGAGCGATGCGATCGAAAAGCAGGTCGGGGAGCTGCTCGTCTTGCACTCGCAAGCGCTCGCCATCGATCTCGACCGTAGCCCCGTAATCGTTGGTCGTCTCCAGACGGGCCCCGATGGCGCCGTCGGTGACATGTTCGATCCAATCGAACAGCTCCGAGTCGAGTTGCCAAAGGACCTTGGGGACGCGGACCGAGTCCCCGTATTGACGCAGCATGGTCTCATACTGCTCTTCAGGCCGCTGGCCGGTCGAGTTCGTCGGACGTGATTGGCGAGCATTCCGAGCTTCCTCGACCATCAGGCCCCGCTCGATCCGAAGGTCGACGAGAGGCCACGTCTGATGATCCGAATCGTCCCGACGGAAGCGATCGGTGTTGTCTCGAGGAGAGACGTCGGCACGAGGAGCACTCGTCGTCGAGGCAGTCCCGCCTGCTCTCTCCTCCGTCCCCCGACCGTCGAGCCAGTCCCACCAGACGTCGGGATCGTCACCGATCGTCTGATGGGTCAGGGCCTGGAGCGATTCGACGACGTGATCGCATTGCTCATCCGGTAGATCGTCGCGTTCGAGACGGGCGATGAGGGCTTCGATGCGTTCGCGATCCATGAAAGCAATCCCGAGAATAGTGAGTGACCCGGTCCGAGCCTGAGCAGGACACCGCGAATGGGATGCCATGCCGCGCCATCGAGTGCCCTATCGAAGGACTTCGGCCGCATCGTGGGCGAGGCGTGTGACGTTCTACCTTGTCGAGACGACGACATTCGACTCGATACGTCGTTTCGGTCGCATGTTTCGCGCGCCGATCACAAGCTACTTACGGATGTCGACACATGGGGCGCTCGGACAACGACGACTCATCGAACCCAGACGTTGACGTCGTCGATGCCCCAGGATTCGTCGCACGGATCCTGGTCGAGGTTCGAGCCCGCGGCGACGCGAATGTCACGGGTGCTGCTGTGCGAGGTCGTCCCTTCGACGGTGATCTCGCGCTCGAGATCGTCGACCGAGGCGTTCGACCCCTGTCGGTTCATTCCGCAGACGTGCTCGCCGCCGCAGATGCCCCCCTGCGTCTGACAGCCGTGGCGACAGGCGCAGAACTCCTGACGATAGATCTCCGTGTTGGCCAGCTCGACGAAGCCCTCTTCGTCGCTGCTCCCCCAGCTATCGATCTTGATGTATTCCAGCGAGAGCCTCGCCTCCGAGTGGGGCACGCCCTCGACAGCATAGGTCTTCTCGTTGGTCGCTCCGGAGATTTCGCAGTAACCCCCCAGGATTTGCCCGTATTTACCACATTGTGTGATGGTGTTCGTGGTGCTCCAGCCCGACGTACCCGACTCGAAGTCCTCGAAGGCAACCCGCGTCCAGCCCCCTCCGTCGGTCGTCATGTCGCAGAGCACCTCGCGCGGCTGATAGGTTGCATTCGAGGGCCCGTCCGGGTCGATGGTGTATCGTCCGTCTTTGGCGTTGGGATCGGCCTGGAGAACCTCGTTGCAGCTCGCAAACCAGACGTCCCGACAGTTCTGTCGCGTCCATCGGCCGTTTCGGCAGACCTCGATCACCGTCCCGCGATCCTGGTAGCCGCAGCCCCCTCCCGTCCGAGTGTTGCTGTCGCGACAGACTCCGCACGTCGTGCCGTTACAGATGCTCGATTGGCAGTCGCGGTCGGCGAGGCACGATGCGCCGTTGGCGCAGCCCGGGCAGTTGGGGCCGCCGCAGTCGACGTCGGTCTCCTGGCCGTTCTGTGTCCCGTCGTCGCAGCTGAAGGCGTCACAGGTATCGCCCTGATCGCAGCGCCCCCGCTCGCAGTCCGAGTCGACCCGGCAAGATTTGCCGTCGCCGCATCCCGAACAGTCCGCTCCGCCGCAGTCGACATCCGTCTCGTCGCCGTTTCGGACGTCGTCGCTGCAGGTCGGCGCCTGGCAAATCGCGTTGGTGCAGACGCCCGACTGGCAGTCCGTATCTCTCCGACAGGTATCGTCTGCGACACATCCCGGACAATCCGCTCCGCCACAGTCGACGTCGGTCTCCGAGCCGTTCTGGACGCCATCACCACAGGTCGGCGCCACGCACGTTCCGTTTTCACAGACACCGGAGATGCAATCGGAACCACGCTGACAGACGCCCCCGACGTCACAGGGCGCACACTGGGCTCCACCACAATCGACATCGGTTTCACCGGCGTTTTGGACCCCATCCGAACAGCTCGCCGCTTCGCACGTATTTTGATTGCAGTTCTGGCTCTGACAGTCGGCGTCCTCGGTACAAGTCTTGCCGGCCTCGCAGACCTCGCACGTCGAGCCTCCGCAATCGACGTCGGACTCGTCGCCGTTGGCGACGCCGTCGTCGCATGTCGAGCTGGCACATGTCCCGCCCTCGCAGACGCTGGACTGACAGTCGGAGTTGTTGGCACACGACTCGCCCGACTCACATCCCGGACAGCTCGACCCGCCGCAGTCGACGTCGGTCTCCGAGCCGTTCTGAACCTCGTCCGAGCAGGTCGGCGCCCGGCAGCGTCCCGCGTCGCTGCAGCGACCACTCTGACAGTCTTCGTCTCGCTCGCACGCCTCGTCTTCCGCACAGGCGTCGCAGTCGGGGCCGCCGCAGTCGACGTCGGTCTCCTCGCCGTTTTGAGTCTCGTCCGAGCAGGTCGGGGCGGCACACGTCCCCTCCGAGCAGAGGTTCGAGATACAGTCCGAATCCGAGGCACAGCTCGTCTCCGCTTCACAGGCGTCGCAGTCGGGGCCGCCGCAGTCGACGCCGGTCTCCTCGCCGTTCTGGACTTCGTCCGAGCAGGTGGGCTCGTCACACGTTCCCTCGGAGCATCGACCGGAGGCACAGTCCGAATCCGCCTCGCAACTTTGATTCGCCCGACAGGCGTCGCAGTCCGGTCCCCCACAGTCGACGTCGGTCTCCTCGCCGTTCGGGACTTCGTCCGAACAGCCCGGAGGCGCGCACGTCCCACCTTCACACGTGCCGGTTCGGCAGTCGCGATCCTCGAGACAGGCCGCTCCCGCCTCGCAGGCATCACAATCGGGTCCACCACAATCGACGTCCGTCTCGTCGCCGTTTGGGACCTCGTCCGAACAGCTCGGCGCCGCACACAGCCCCTCGCGGCAGACTCCGCTCGGACAGCCGCCCCCGGAGGTGCACTCGACACCTCCGTCGCTCGCATCGTCTCCCCCCGCCCCGACGTCGTCGGGACGAGTATCGACGATCCCGACGTCCTGGGGCTCGTCGTTCTCATCGACCGAGCCAACCCCCGACCGCGACGGCTCGGGATTGCAGCCCAGTCCCCCTGCGAACATGAATATCGACAGCACGACTCCCGCGCACAGGCCGGAAGTCATCCAGTTGAAAAGTTGCGCCATGTCGAACCTCGACGGCAAGGGGACGGGTGTGAACATAATAGACATCAGAAGTGTACGGTACGTCACGAGTCGGGATCAACGACCATTCGGTCGACAGTGATGTCGAGCACATCGAAATGAACGCCGGGAAGATAGACCGGGGACTCGTCGTTTGCACGACGCACCGCGGGGGCATTGCATCTCATGATCACAGCGCGGCCCGTCATCGTATGTGCCGGGTTCGACACCGCATTGGATATCACACTGAAAGACAGGTGGCTCTATCGTGCAAATTGGCATCCTTCGCGAATGGGACGAGGGCGAGCGGCGCGTCGCCGTGCCGCCGAGTGTCGTCGAGGCGCTCGTGCAATCGGGATGGCAGGTCGCCGTCGAATCGGGCGCCGGCCGCCGAGCTCGTTTCCCCGACGAGACCTATGACGAGGTAGAGGCCGAGATCGTCGATGATGCCCGGGAGTTACTCGAACAGTCCGACATCGTCGTCGCCATTCACCCGCCGACTCGTCTCGACGAGGATCATGGCGATTCGTTCGACGCGATCGAAGTGGCCTCGGCGGAAACGATCTGGATCTCGCTGTTCGATAGTGAAGCGGGCGACGACGTTCTCGATCGTATCGAGGAGGGGGGCGCGACAGCGCTGGCCCTCGAGCGCGTCCCCCGGATCACTCGCGCCCAGTCGATGGACGTGTTGAGTTCGATGGCGGGCATCGCCGGTTATCGCGCCGTCATCGAGGCGGCCGGCGCCTACGATCGATTCGTCGGCGCCCGGACGACAGCCGCCGGTTCGACCCCTCCCTCCGAGATGCTCGTCATCGGGGCCGGCGTGGCGGGACTCTCGGCGATCGCGACCGGTCGCGACATGGGCGCCCAGGTAAGTGCCTTCGACGTGCGTCCGGCGGTCCGCGAGGAGGTCGAGAGCCTCGGAGGCGACTTCCTGATGCTCGATCTCCCACTCGAGGAGGGCGAAGGGGGCTATGCGACCGACATGGGTGAGGAGTTTCTGGAGGCGGAACGCGATCTCTTCCGCGAGGAAGTGCCCGACACCGACCTCGTCGTGACGACGGCCTCGATCCCCGGTCGACCCGCGCCGACCTTGATCACGGAGCCGATGGTCGAGTCGATGCGCCCTGGCAGCGTCATCGTCGATCTGGCCGCCGACACGGGGGGCAACTGCGAGCTGACCGAGGTCGACAAACGGATCGACCGCCACGGCGTCGAGATCATCGGCTACACGGACATGACCAGCCGCGTCGCCTCGCACGCCAGCGAATTCTTCGGGCGCAA
>JAQCND010000569.1 GCA_028274765.1 Bradymonadaceae bacterium | reverse complement strand
CGAAGCGCCGGCGTCCAGCCGGCTCGCGCTCGCTGCGGGTGAACCTCTGTGCGAATCCCCCGCCGTCGACCGATTCGAGTCAGCCCAGACACAGAGCCGATTGGAGACGACTCGTCACTCGTACACGGGTCAACAGCCGTTCAGGTCGCCTCGATCAGTTCCGCGAGGCCGTTGCGCAACAGATCGGCGACATTGTGTATCTCGAAATCTCTCTGCTTTTCCATGCGGCGCGCGAGGGAGGGATGATAGTAGCTGCGAACGACGAATAGAGACTCCACGTGGTGGGGCCACTGGAGCATGGCCATGCGCAGATTGAGGTCTTCATTCGAGGTGCCGAGCATGAACACCGGCGGGGCGGCCTCCGGTTCCAGGGAATCGCCGATCGTCTGCCAGGTGCGCGGATCCTCGAGTTCGCCATCGATTTCGGTGTATGCGTAGGTATCGTCGAACCCCACCTGATCCTCGAAGAGAGCGGATTTCGCCTCGACGTTCCGGTCGACCGCCACGACGTGTCGAATCATGGAGCTCGTCCGTTGCTGGAGTTGTTCGAGGACCGTCTGCCCGAACTTGCCGAAACCGGCCAGTACGACCTGATCCTGTCGTCCCGTCCTCCCGAAGCGATCGCGCAATTTCGTATCGACCAGCTTGCGCGCCGCCAGTCGATGTTCGTTGAACGGGATCACGGGATCGAGCAGCTCCGAGCGTTTCAGTTCTCGAAGCATGTCCAGCGCCGACACGTGGGTAAATACGGCCGGTCCCGTCTCGTCGATGCGCGTGCCGATCCGGGACGCGACCTCGAGGTTGGCGCAGTCGTGAGGGGTTAGCAACAGCACGCACTCGGCCCGATCGAGACGGAGCCGATCGAGGAGACTCTCGTCGAGGAGGTCCGCCTCGATGGTGATGAGATCGAGGGCTTCGTGTTCGTCTCCCGGACGGTGGTCGGCATCCGTGGGGACGATCGATACGATCGGACCATCGAGGTCGTGAGACGCCACGACGTCGATGGCGGCCTGCGGTAGGTGCCCGGTGCCGGCCACGATCGTATGGTGACTCACAGAACGCAGTCGCCATCGGTTGGGATCGATCGCGCCGAACACGGCCTCGATGACGGCCGAGATCAGAAGAGCTGGGGCCGCAAAGTACACGAACCACAGCGTCAGTCGCGCCCACGTGGCTCCGCTGATCGGCACTCCGATTTCGGCCCCGCCGACAAAAAAGAGGCTCAACGTCCAGTAGGCATGCACGACCCACCCGACCGGTTCGGCATCGGTTCGATGCGCCGTCGTGGCCCCGCTCTCGAACGCCACCATCCCCAGCACGAATACGGTAGCAGCCCAGAGGATGCGCCAGTTGAACAATCGTTTCCACATGAATGTGCCCCGAGTATGAGGATGTCACGTCGAAGGGAACATACGCCGCCGAACCCATGCATGCTGCCGGCTGGTTGGCTTGTCACACGAAGGGGGGAAGCCGGGGAGTACAACACATCCGATGTTTTGAACGACTGAATTGTCTGGCCCGTTGCCAGGTTCTGCCGACGAGCGAGTCCTCGTCGGGAAGAGCGAGGCGACAACCCGAGTCATTCGATGATATATGGGACGCGTACGTGACGACCATCGCTCCCTCAGATCTCCAATCTTCGTGGAGTCTATGGGCTCGTCCAGAGGAGATTCTCGAAAGAAGCGATCGACTCGATACTCGTCTCGACGACGTCTCGCCATGGGGAGCGCCCCCTCTCCGCCCCGAGATGAACGGTCCGACGGCATCCTCACGGCTTTTACATGCATCAAATGCCGTATGTCGGCGGGCTCGGCGAGCGAGAACACAACGCGAGATGCATGCCCCCACAATAGAAGCTCTGGGACGGAGACCGAAGGTCGCGGACATCAACCGACGGATTCAATACCGAAGGAGGGCGGCAACGTCGTCCCAGGCCGAGAGTTGATCCATCGGGTCGGCGACTTCGACGTCGGCCTGAGTGCGCGTGGCGAGCTCGACCAGCTCGTTGTCCAGGTCGATCTCGAAGGTGTCGCCGCCACACACCCCGCACGAGTCGGCCGGTTCGGCGTGGAGCCACTCGCACTCCCGGCAGCGCACGCCGTCCAGCTCGGACTCCCGATCGATCAGAAGCGTCTGGACGCGTCCGTTGCGCAGGGCCTCGAGGGTTTCCTCGGGTCCGATGGCGGCTCGGCCGTCCTTGTACTGGTGGGTCTGGATGGTCTCGACGAGATCGCGTTCGCTGGCGCGTTCGGCCTCCTCGTAGAGATCCTCGAGGGCGTCGAAGACGTCGTTGGCCGCCAGCTCCGTCTGGAGTGTCGAAGAGCCGACGATGTGATCGGCGATGCGAGGGGGAAGTTCGCGTTTGAGGCGCGAGATCAGTTGTTGGTTGCCTCCCAGTACCAGTCGATCGCAGGGGCCGTGGCCGACGAGATCGTCGAGGCGGTCGGCGATCTCGCCGCAGTAGTCGGCGATCTGTTTGTCTCGGCGGCGTGCGTACCGTTTCTGGGACCATCCCCCGGCCTTGACGCTGTTTTTGATGTCGCCGGCGGCGCGGTCGACTTCGTCGATCTCCATGCCGCTGACCTCGAAGATGCGGGCGGCGTCGTGGTCGACCAGCGCGATACACCACGTCTCGAACTCGTCGGCAATTTCGGCCAGCGGCAGGACGAACGGCGATGAGTCGACGATGACCTGATGTTCGACCGGAATGTCGATCTCGATTGTCTCCAGATAGTCGTTGGCCCAGCAGGCGAAGATGGCTCGCCCCTTCTGCGGGGCGGGCGTCTCCTCGACGTGGTCGCGAATCATCTCGAGGGTGGGCTCGAAGTTGTCGAGTTCCAGCTCCGTCGGCTTCTCGAGCAGTCTGGACGGATCGAGCCGGTGCTCGAGCCACCGCTCGTCGTCCCGATTGTAATAGAGACTGACAAAGCAGCGGTCGGGCGCCGTCGTCTCGGCGAGTTCGCGAATCTTGTCGAAGGAGATCATGAGATACCCTCGTCGTCGTGAAGTGCAATATTTGCAGTGCACGGCACAGCATATACCACGGAGCGGGCCGACTCCAACCCGACGGGGGAGGAGAGCCAGGGCAATCGTATTAGAAGTATAGACGACACGAGGGGACGCCCCCCCGTTTGAACATACACCTTATCGCCTCGCTCCTCCCAAAAGAGAGTCGCTCGGCGACTTGCCAGCAAGGATGCTGGCGCTCCGAACCCATCTCGAGTCGATTCGGGAGGCCTGGATCCGGAGCGCCGGCTTCCAGCCGGCTCAGCAAGGATGCTGGCGCTCCGAACCCATCTCGAGTCGATTCGGGAGGCCTGGATCCGGAGCGCCGGCTTCCAGCCGGCTCATATCCGTGAGCGTTCCATCCTTATGCGAGCCCCCTGAGAGGAGGGGCAGAGCAATCGCCTCTGGATGAGTGCGAGGTTCAGACCGTTAGCGGACGTCGGAGAGCTTCTCACCCTTCGGGCGTCACCACGACTTTGGGAGGCTCGCTCTCGACATCGATGCGCATGTCGACGCGCTCGATGTCGTACTCCCGTCGTACGTCCCGGAGACGATGCCGGACTCGTTGAGCAAACTCGGTTCGATCCATCGGAGGCGTGCGGCCCAGGGCCTCGGAAGCTCGCCGCCACTCGAGATAGAGTCGCTGCAATCGTTCTTTGATGGTAGAGTCGTCGGAGACGTCTAGCAGCCCGCTGGCCACATGGCTGGAGACGATCCCACGGGATTGGGACTCTATCTAAATCTGGCCGGGATCGGGCACCGCGGGCGTTCCCGAAATCAGATCACTCGACTGACTCGGACTCGACGCTCTGCTCGCCGTGCCTTCATCGAGCGCGGGTTTGAGGACCTGAGACCGAGGAGGACGCGAGTTCGAGGTTGCCGACGAAGCCAATTGGGCCGGGGATTCCGGGCGATCGGGACTCGAGGGTTCGTCGAGCGGCTCGTCTTCATCGGCCGGGAGGGGCGAGGTCCCGCCGAGAGATCCGTTCCCAGACGACAAGGTCGACGAGCTGGGCGACGAGACCTCGGATGGCCCCAGTATGTCGTCGGGGGCGGGGAGTTTACAGGCATCATCCTCGAGAGCCTCTGCCGAGACGTCCGAGTCATCGGAGGGAGTCTCGTCTCGGAGCGAAGAGCTCGCCGTCTCGTCCGAGGCGATCTCGTCGTCGCGCGTCGAGAGATCCGGTATCTCCGGGTTGTCGTCCGTGTGTGGGGGCTCCGTACGTCCCATCGGCTGCTCCATCGACGAGAGCGGTTCGGGGGACGTCTCGCGATGGCCGATATCGTCGGACGCGAGGGGCGACCCCGATGACGTCGAGGATGGCGCCGCATCTCCCACGTGAAACGCCTCTCGAAGATGAGCGCTCCCACGATCCTGGATGACACAGTTCTCGTCTGGTGTCGACTCATTGTCGGCCGTGCTCGAGCCGGTGCGAGGCGAATCGTCCTCGAGATCGGACGGGGGGGGATCGAGGTACTCGCTTCCTCCGGCGATGAGTCCGTCGCGTGTGACTCTGCCCGGACCCCGAATACCTCCTCCAGCGACCCGGCCTCCATCATGTCGGTCGAGGTCGCAGGAGTCTCGTCGGGCTCGGTCTGGGACGATGTATCACGCCCCTCGGACGCCGAGGAGAGATTTGCCGCCGCCGACGTAGACTGGCCGATCCCCGGCCCGTAGGTCTGGGCTTCGAAGGAGACGTCGCCCCCGTCGAATAGCTTACGGAACGCCGAGACCTTGACTCGTCGAATGGATGGGTCGCTCTGACGCTCGTCACTCATCGTTCCATTCCTCAATCATTGAGATCAGCGTATCGCGACGATTTGCAGCGATACGGGGTGATCAGCTCCCTATCGGCTGCAGATCCCAGTACTGCACAAAGGTATAACCCCCCTCCTGACTCGTCTGGAAGATACCGCCATCTCCCACGACGACTGGCTGAGCCGGAGCCGGATAACGCACCAGCGCCCGGGACTGGAGGGGGCGGCTTCGAAACAGCTCGAGATGTTTGGCGCTGGAGACGGCGACGTGAGACGAGGACATGGCGTGCACGGTGGTGGGCGTATGAAACAATTCCATCTCCTCTTCGATGAACCCATCTACATGCATTCGACACAGACGCTCCTCGCTCTGGCAGAGGATCCAGACGGCCTCGGTCGACGAGCCGATCAGCGAGATGTCGTGGGCCGGAGCCGACGTTCGAATCTGGACCTCGCCGTCGCGCGACACCCCATAGATTTGAGTCCGCGGCGCTTCGCTCGAGATCCACACGCGTTCACCATCGTCACTGAAACACAGCCCCGGCAGCATGCCGCAGGTGTCGACGCTCGCCCGCCAGCGGATCGTGCCGTCGAGTTCGTGGAGCTGGACGAACTCTCCGGTGCGCACGGCCACCATCTGGCCTCGAGGCCCGATGAGAGCGTCGTAGACGCCGTCGACGACCTCTTCGTCGAGCGACCACTCGTGGCGTTCGCCATCGCTCAGGAGCGTGATCTGATCTCGATTTCGCCAGCCGATCGTGCCACGACTGTCGCCCCCGGCCAGAATCTCGGAGACGCCGCCGGAGAGAGAGGTGCGTTCCTCGGGGTCACCATCGGGTGTGAGCGACACGAGACGCCCGTGGACGGCCAAAAGCAGTGTGCCGTCTCGCGTGCCGTCTCGGCCGGTCAGATGGCCCGTCATGCTCGCCGTCCACCGACGCTCGAAGGCCAACTGTTCCGACGTCGGTTCCTCGACACGGGGGGCCGTTTCACTCGCTTCGAGACGATCGATCGCCGTCTCCATGTCCTCGATCATCGCATCTGCTCGGGGGTATCGCTCGGACGGGTCGGAGGCCAGGGTCCGGTCGAGAATGCGTCTGAGTTCAGGTGACCCGCTATCGGGCAGGGGGACCGCGACATGTGCGTGGGCGTGGGCGATCGAGGAGACGTCTCCGATCAGCGGCCGTCGACCGAAGAGCATCTCGTGGAGCATGACTCCGAAGGCGTACAGATCGGCCCGGTGGTCGTAA
>JAQCND010000567.1 GCA_028274765.1 Bradymonadaceae bacterium | reverse complement strand
CGTGGGTCGAGGATTCAAATCGGGGACGTCCCGTGGGCCCGTCGGAGTCGCAGTTTCCTCTTGTTCTCCCCACGACCAGCTCGACGAGCGGCGCTCGCGCCCCGTCTCGTGGTCCGACTTCGAGGATGATGGCGCTCGAGGCGCCGAGTCGTTGGGGCGTCCTCCGGAAGCGGCGCGCTCGGGGGAGTTTGGAGTGATCTCTCTCTCGTCTCGCGAGTCCTCGGTCTCCGGCGCAACGGCCGCCGGGTCTGGCTCTTGAGCGAGCCCCCGGTGTCGATGTTCGGCGGGGGGGCCATCATCGCTCCCATGCTTCGGATCGTCGAGTAGGACGACATCGTCGGAGTTGTTCGGCTCCTCGAGGACGGTCACGATCGAGGACGAGTTGCTGGGGCTGGATTCTCGAACACGGTCCTGAGCCTCGAGCTGCGTCACCGTCTCCTCGTGAGCCTGAGGCGAGGGGGTTTCGGAGCTCGTCGTGCGATGGGAGGTGTCGGTCTCATCGGACTCGTATCGCTCGAGTACGGAGTCGCTATCTTTGTGCAGCGAGGTCTGCTTCTGGGTCGAGCGTTCGACTGCCTCGTCGATTGCCTCGAGAAATTCAGTGGCGTTCTCAAAGCGGTCTTCTCGGTTTTTGCGGAGGGCAATTCGAACGACGTCGTCGAGCCACGTCCCGCGGAGTTTGGGGTCGGAAAATTCGGGAACTTCGGCGTGGATGTGTCGCCGCATGACGACGGCCGACTCATCGTCATCGAAGGGCGGGACGCCGCAGGCCATCTCGTAGAGAATGACTCCGAGCGCGTAGAGATCGGTCCGGTGGTCGATACCATCGCCCGCCGCCTGCTCGGGCGACATGTAGATGGGCGTCCCCATGGTCGTCCCCTCGGCGGTGAGACGCCGCCGAGACGAGCCTCCGCTCCCCTGGCCGCTCCCGGGATCTTTTATCGCCAGTTTGGCGATCCCGAAATCGAGGACTTTGACGACTTCGTCCTGTTCGCCGATCTCCGAGAGGAAGACGTTCTCGGGTTTGAGATCGCGGTGGACGATGTTGTGTTCGTGAGCTTCGCGCAGGCTCTTGAGCACCTGACGTGCGATCGGCAAAATGCGCTCGAGCGGGACGGTGCGATCGCGGGCCAACACGTCCGCCAGATCTTCCCCTTCGAGCAGCTCCATGACGAGGTAGAGATATGCCTCGTGTTTGCCGTAATCGTGGATAGTGACCGTATTGGGGTGGCTGAGCTGGCTGGCGAACCGCGCTTCGCGCCGGAACCGCTCGACCATTTCGTCGGATTTGACGAATTCGGGGGGGAGGGTTTTGACGGCGACTTCTCGGTCCATCTGGATTTGATGGGAGCGGAACACCATGCCAAAGCCGCCGCGAGCAATCTCTTCGAGGAGCCGATAGCGTCCCTCGAGAACGGCACCCTGCCCCAATGTACCATCTCGGTCGGACATAAAGGGGGTCGACCGGTTCGGGAGTGGCGAATATTTCAACAACGAGGAGCGAAATTTCTATCCGTATTATAACTAAATAGACGCTCATTTCCAGTTCCCCCCAGTCGCTTCGCTTCTCCCCAAGAGGAGTCGCTCGGCGACATGCCTTGATGACGCAACTTATTGTGATCGAGGGTACTCATTTCATAGAAGTGGGCTCCCAGCCGGCCGAGGAGGGAGAGGAGACGTTCAAATGCGATTGCCCTAGTCTCACCCGCAGAGCGATCGCACGTGAACTATCCGCCCTTGTCGTCGCCTCGCTCCTCTTAGAAGGAGGCGACGTGCCAGCAATCTGCTCACGTCACAAACGCACAAGGGCGCTCCAAATGTCGATCGCACCTCTTGTCCCCCCGACGCCTCCCTGAAGCGTCCCTGTACGTCCCCCGGACGTGGGCGGCTCGCCGGCTCACATCCGTGATGGTTCCATCCTGATGCGATTGCCCTCAGTCTCCCCCGCCACGCGAGAGCCCTCGAGACGACGAGTATTCAGCAGCGAAAGCGGAGCGAGGGCGACGTGGAACACGCCGTTCGATGAGGTGATTGTCGAAAGACGGGGGGTTTGATAAACCATCGCTCACTTCGACTCGCGTGCGGCGATGGACGATACAACTCAAGAGAGATCCTCGGGGTGAGCGATCGTTTAGCCCGAGGAAAGTGTGACATTTCGTATTCCTGTCAATCGAGGTAGTTATGCGTTTATCCACTCGTACCGTCTTCACCTGGCTCGCCGTCGGCTCGCTGTGTCTCATCGCCTCGTGTGGCGGAGATACGGAGGACGACTCGAAGGCGGCCGGTGCGGGGATGTCGGAACCTCAGCCCGTCTCGGCCGATTTCGAGCTCCCCTCAGATCAGGCATTTCGAGCTCAAATGACTGGAGGCGCCGAGGGCGACGTCTCGGGCCAGAGTGGATCGATCGATTTCAGGCGTCGATCGGACGAGATCGTGATCGAGCTGGCCAGTAGTCGGCTCATTCTCTCCGTCAATTACACCCTCGAGGAGGGGCAGATGGGGACGTTCACCTCGGTCAAGACGCCCCAGCTCACTTACGAGAGCACCCAGTACAATGCCGAACAGAGCCCTGTTCGCCTGACCGTCGAGACCTTCTCAAACAATACGTTCCGGGCTTCGCTCGCCGGATCGTTCGGTGGACAGAGCGGCGAGGCCATTCAGCTCAAAGCCAAGATGGACTTCGAATACGAGAAGAATCAGAGGCGGCGGTAATCCCAGCTTGGGCGCGCACCTCAAGGCGTCGCAGCGATCGGAGGCACTCGAGGGGGTGAATTACGAGCCGAGGGATTTGCCTCGATCGGTCTCGAGTGCCTCGAGCAGTTGGGTGTGGAGACCGTCGAAGTTCGATCCGGAGAGCCCGGCCACGATATCGCCGGGCTCGAGTCGGTCGACCAGATGTTCGACGATGGCATCGACCTCGGGGATGCGTTCGGCGTCGGGGCCCAGACGCTCGGTGTCGGCGACGAGCTTGTCGGTGTCGATGCGCTCGTCCTCCGACAGGTCGTCTTTTTTGTCAAAGGGTTTGGAGATGACGACCCGGTCGGCGCTCGCGAAAGCCGGCGGGTAGTCGTCCTGGAAGACCTTGCGGCGAGAGGTGTTGCTCTTGGCCTCGAAGATGGCCCAGAGGCGACGGTCGGGGAAACACTCGGCCAGCGCCTCGAGCGTCGACTGCACGGCCGTCGGGTGATGGGCGTAGTCGTCGATCACGAGAATCTCATCGACCTCGCCGACGATCTCCTGGCGCTGTTGGACGCGCTCGAAGTCGGGGGTCGCCTCGGCGATGGTTTCGGGGGCGACGCCGGCGTCCAGTGCCAATCCGGTCGCGCCGAGGAGGTTGCGGACGTTGAATTCACCGAACGCCGGAATCTCGAACGTTCCGAGTGGCTCGTCGCGATAGACGACGTCGACGTCGGTGGTCCGCCCGTAATCGATGTCGGCGGCCCGCAACTCGTGGGAGGCACCCAGGCCGAAGGTTCTTCGCGGGGCATCCGCCTCGTCGGTGACCGCCATCGCTCGTTTGTCGTCTCCGTTGACCCAGAGGCTTCCATCCTCCGGAACGAGGCCGGCAAACCGCCGGAACATTTCCTCGATCACGCCGATGTCGTCGTAGATGTCGGCGTGATCGAATTCGATGTTGTTGATCACGGCTCGATGGGGAGCGTAGTGCCAGAACTTCGGCACCTTGTCGAAGTAGGCCGTGTCGTATTCGTCGCCCTCGATGACGAAGTGAGGACCTTCGCCGAGCCGGTAGTTCGACTCGAAGTTTCCGGTGACCCCGCCCGCAAAGAAGCTGGGATCGAGGCCGGCGTCGTGGAGAATCCAGGCCAGAAGCGATGTCGTCGTGGTCTTGCCGTGCGTGCCGGTCACCACGAGGGGGCGCTGCTGATCGAAAAAGAAGTGGCGCAGCGCCTCGGGGAAGCTGATGTGGGGAAAGCCCCGCTCGCGGGTGGCGACGGCATCGCCGTACTCGGC
Organism: Bradymonadaceae bacterium; assembly: GCA_028274765.1. GTDB lineage: Bacteria > Myxococcota_A > Bradymonadia > Bradymonadales > Bradymonadaceae > CAJXPB01. The sequence continues at coordinate 2,271 of JAQCND010000567.1, read as the reverse complement.
GCGACAGACGTTGCCGACGACCACCAGGTCGGGGTCCCAGTCGAGATTGCTCTCGTCATAGCCGAGTATGATGTCGATGCCGCGCTCGGCGAGCCACTCGCTCATCGGCGGATAGGCCATCGAGTCGCTTCCGCGGACCGTGTAGCCTCGCCGCTGCAACATGGCGGCGAGGCTCCCCATCGCGGTGCCACAGATGCCGATGATGTGAATCGTCTCGAGAGGATCGGGCAGATCGGGAAAGGGGCGAGGCTGGTCGTCGGGCACGGTCAATCCTCCTTCGGTGTGTTGCCGAGCACGAACATCTCGAGCTGGTCGGCGCGAGCGTCCCCGATGGGCTGCAGGCTCAACTCGAGGCCACGCTCGCGTGGAGCGCCTCCGATTCGGTCGAGGACCTCGGCTTCGAGCTCGAAGACGGCGTTGTGCTCCGGATGAACGATCTCACAGACGACTTCCGTGCCGGGGGCGTGACGATGGGAGCCATGGACGAAGAGTTCGACGGCCCGAGCATCGAGATCGAGGAGTAATTCCAGCGTCTCGGACTCGTGAAGCTCGACCACGACGCGCGGGAGGTCGGTCGCATCCTCGGTCGCGTGGGATCGGATGAACGATTGCCACCTCTGGAGGTCGTCGGGGTTCGCCGACGTCAGCCGAAGTCCCATGCCCGGTGGTTCGTTCGACTGAGCCACTTGTTCGGGAGACCGACGTCGGATGACTCGTCCCATCAGCGAGACGGATGTCTCTTCATCGATGGCGATCGAGATCGAGGTCAGTCGATCGAGCGGAGGGGGGGCGCCGGTGGCCACGAAGACTCGATCGCCCGAGGCCTCGTGGATCTCACCGTCGGTCTCACGTCCGGCACGGTGAAATCGAGCGGCATGTGTCCCCCCGAGATCGACGCGAGCCCGGGGACGTGTGTCGTCGCGGTCCATGATGTGCCTCGCAGATGTGACGGTCCATTGTCGGTTTGCGAGTCGAAAACGGGCGGTATCGAACATATCATGTGACGGGTCGGATCGAACAGGGTGCGCCTCCGAGCGCACAGGGCAATCGTATTAGAAATATAGACGACATGACGAGACGCGCTCCTCATCTGAGCATACACCTTATCGCCTCGCTTCTCCCAAAAGGGAGTCGCTCGGCGACGTGCCAGCAGGGATGCTCACGTCATAGACGCACAGGGGCGCTCCGAACCCGTGTCGAGTCGATTCAGGAGGCTTGGCTCCGGAGCGCCGGCTTCCAGCCGGCTCATATCCGCGATCGTTCCATCCTTATGCGATCGCCCTGTTCCCAACAACATTCGCGGGACTCGATCTCGAGCGAGGTCGGTGATACGACGCGGAGCGGTCGACGCCGAGTCGGCCCGTCGCAGTTGTTCCGACCTGATTGTTTTTTGGCCCGAGTCTACGCCTATGTCCCACCATCCCCTCCTCGAGACGTCCGAGACACTCACCGAGACCCTCGACGACTTCGAGCCGCCCGAGTCGGTCACGAACGTCTACAATCCGCTCACGTACGCTCGCTCGATCCATCGGGACTATGTCGAGACGTACGGTACGGCCCCCCCGCGCGAGGTGCTGCTGGTGGGCATGAATCCGGGACCGTGGGGGATGGCCCAGACCGGCGTGCCCTTCGGCGATGTCGATTTCGTCGGCGACTGGATGGGGCTCGACGGCGAGGTGGGCTCCCCCGAGGACGAACACCCGGACCGGCGCGTCGAGGGACTCGCGTGTTCGCGAAACGAGGTCAGCGGATCGCGGTTGTGGGGATGGGCCGAGGAGCGATTCGGGACGGCTGAATCGTTTTTCGAGCGATTTTACGTCTACAACTACTGTCCGCTTCTCTTTTTGCAGGAGAGCGGTCGCAACCAGCCCCCCAGTCGATTCAAAGCGGCCAAACGGGACGAGCTGGTGCCTGCCTGCCACGAGGCGCTCCGGGATGTCGTCGCGTATCTCGAGCCCGATTTCGTGGTGGGCGTCGGCAACTGGGCGCGCGACCGCCTTCGGGACGCCCTCGAGGGGACCGATCGCGACATCACGACGGGACGGATTCTCCATCCCAGTCCCGCCAATCCCCATGCCAACCAGGGGTGGGTCGAGAAAGCCGAGGATCAGCTCCGAGAGCTCGGCATCGACGTACCGTAACTCACTTCGAGCCGTCATGAGCATTCGCACGATCGCAACCATAGCCGCCGTCTGGCTCGTCGGAGGAGGATTCTCGAGCGCCGCGGCGGCCGATCTCGGGGTCCCTCGGGAGGAGGACTTCCCGTCGTAT
>JAQCND010000563.1 GCA_028274765.1 Bradymonadaceae bacterium | reverse complement strand
CCCGATGACGAGCCAGTGGCGGCGCGTCCGCTCCCGATCGAGGCGCTCGAGCTGGCCGGTGACCTCCTCGTTGCCGGGATCGTAGGCCAGCACGCGATCGTAGTAGGCCATCGCCTCGGGGACGGCCCCTCGCTCCATTGCCTCGTGCCCCCGGTCGACGAGGCGCTCGACGACCACCGACTCGAAGTCCTCGACATACGATGCGGGCGCCCGGAAGTAGGAGGCCAGCTCTTCGTCGAGATTGGAGACCTCGATCACCTCGATGGCATCGCGAAGCGAAGTCGCCAGCGCGGTGACCGACTCGAACCGTTCGTCTGGATCGCGCAGCAGACAACGGTCGATGATCTGGCCCAGGTCTCGCCCGAGGCGAGGCTCGACGACGGTGGGATCGTCGTAGTTGCACTTCAGCACTTCGCGGAGCAGATGGCTGGGGTTGTCGCCCTGAAAGGGAAACGACCCGGTGCTCAGCCAGTAGAGGACGGTCCCGAGCGAAAAGATGTCGGATCGGGGGTTGACCTCTCGCCCGTCGATGATCTCCGGCGCCATGTGAGCCGGACTTCCCAGGAGGTTGCCCGTCTGCGTCATCGTCTCGGCGTCGACGACGTGGGCAATCCCGAAATCCATCAGTTTGACGATCCCCTGGTCGGAGACCATCACGTTTTCGGGCTTGAGATCGCGATGGATCACGCCGTGATCGTGAGCGTGGTCGAGTGCGTCGGCGATCGCGAGCCCAATCATGGCCGCGACTTCGGGAGGAGGCGGGCCCCAGGCGTCGAGACGCTCTCGCAGCGTCTGCCCCGGGACGTACTCCATCACGATATAGGCGTGCTCGTCGTCCGCCTCGGAGAAATCGTGGACGTCGAGAATGCGGGGGTGATCGAGGCGGGCGATGGCCTTGGCCTCGCGCCGAAATCGCTCTCGGTTGGCCTCTTTGGCGGCGAGGTGGTCGTGGAGAACCTTGACGGCGACGTCTCGATCGAGATCGGGATCGTGCCCTCGATAAACGACGGACATGCCCCCTTGTCCGAGTTCTTCCAGGATCTCGTAACGATGTAACGACGTACCGATCATGGATGACGACGTATCGGTCGCTCGCAGACTCGGAGCGAAGAGAGGCTCGAGAGAGAGTCACCGATGATTGCGCTCGGGTCCATACTGCCCCTCTCGGAGACGTTGTGATTGCTGACATGATATATGGACCTGTGTACGATGTCAGTCTATCCCCCGGAGACTGCGCTTGTAAACCGAGCCCGCTCCGAAGAGTACCATCACGATCCGTGAGAGGCTCGTCGCGGCGTCGCGTCTCCTGGAGCACCTCTGTACTTCTGTGAGCGGCCCCGCTGGCACATCGCCGAACGACTCCCTTCCGGGAGGAGTGAAGCGACCCCGGATCCACGGATGATGAGGGCACTCCGCTCCGAGCCCCCGACGAGAGGACGGCTGCGAGGCCGCCGCCAACCCGCTACAGTGGCCTTGACGGAACAGGGGTGATGGTGTTTAGTAGCGACCTTCGAGAGCAATCCGGGTGGAGCTTCCTCACCCGCAGTGAGAGATCGAAGACGCCCTGCCTGTCGAGAGGGAGCCGACGATCTCGAGCGTGCGACCAGTGCCCTCCGCGACGCATGGATTACATCGGCCCATGACGGATGACGATTCCGCTCATTTTCGGCGAGACGAACGGTTCCGCAAGGCTGAGAGGCTGCTCGAACGAGAGGAATTTCTCCGGACGCGTCGTCAGGGCGAGCGGGCCTCGAGTTCGCATCTCATCGCTTACGCTCGTCCGAATGGACGGCTTCATGCTCGGCTCGGGATCACAGCGAGCACCAAAGTGGGCCCGGCGACCGTACGAAACGGGTGGAAGCGTCGCATCCGCGAGAGTTTTCGATCGAACAAACGGGAATTCCCCGGAGGCCATGACTTTGTTGTCATCGTGAAGGCATCGGTCGAGCTCCCGTCGATGGAGCAACTGGAGAGCGAGTGCGTCGATCTACTGGCCGATGTCGCCTCTCGGATAGATGACGAAACCAAGGCCTGACCATGTCGTCGCATGCATCCGATCCCGACTCGACCGAGCCCGGCGACTCCGAATCCGACCCCGAGCTCGTCGAACACGAAAATTCCGACGGCATCGGGCGCGCATTCGGAACGACGATCATCGCCTTTTA
>JAQCND010000552.1 GCA_028274765.1 Bradymonadaceae bacterium | reverse complement strand
CGAGACCGAAGACGGTGAGACGCACGAAGGCGACTACATCGTGCTGGCGACGACCAACAAATCCCACCTCGAGGCGCTCGGGGTCGACCAGTCCGAGGATGGCACGGCCGACGTCGATCGCGACGGCGCCACGAATGTCGACAACTGCTACGCCGTCGGCTGGGCGACGCGCGCTCAAAAGATCCAGGCGATCATTTCCGCCGGCGATGGGGCCGCCGCCGCGCTCGACATTCTCTCACAGGAGAAGGGCGAGCCCTTCCACGACTTCGACACCGTTTGAGGCTCTCTTCGCCCTTGTCTCGATCCGTTCAATCCCTCTGAGCCTCCGAAGCCCGGAGGACGAGAAGCGTCTCACCTTCACCATCGACGACCGAGGCCTGCAACTCGTCTTCCGGGCTCACGTATGTCAGGACGTGATCGTCCTCCGAAGGGGCTCCATAGAGCCGGAACGACCACTCGTCTCGATCTCTTTCACCCACTCGGCCCAAGAGCCCGGCGTCTCGGAGAGCGGCTTCGGCAAACCCCGCCAGCGCCACGCTGTAGGTGAACACGTCGGCGGTTTCGGTTATCCCCGCAAATTCCTCGAGAAAGGAGGTATCGACCTCGCGTCGGTAACCGATGGGCGTGCCGAGCGGAGGCGTCCCGTCCTCGTCGTCACGCTGACCATAGAGGAGAGTGGTGTATCCCGTCGCGACGCGATCGCTGGAGACGTCTCGAATCTCGCGCCGACAGACGAGGCGTGTGCGATCGGCGAGGCGCTCACGCGTCTCGACCTCGATCGTACCCCGAAAGGGGGAATCGGCACGACGTTGAGACGCCCGAAAGATGACCTCGTCTTCGACTACGACCGGCTCGCCGGCGATCTCTTGCTGGCGGACGAGTGTGCGCAGTGACTCGAGGCTCTCGGCGAGCGTGTGGACGCGTGGCGGAAGCGACGAGGACGTGACGTCGAACTCGAGGGTCGACGAGGGCGCCTCCGCCTCGGATTCGTCTTCACCGGGTCGAAATCGGCTCAGAATCGAGGGATAGTGCGGCGGGACGAGTCCGCGTAGGAGGCGGCGGCTCTCCTCGAGGGAAATCGGCTCGTGGCGCTCGTCGGGGGCCTGAGACTCGCGGTACGCTGCGATGTTCTCGTGAGCCTCCTCGACACGCTCGGCGATCTCGGGCATGTAGAGCGATTCGGCGGAGTCGAGCTCGATTTGGGCGATGGGATTCTCCTGGACCCATTCGCGCCCGAAGAGACGCTCGAGCATCCGAGAGGCCAGCTCGGGGATGTCGCGATGGACGTCTCGAGCCTCGAGCAGGCGGCGTGAGACGAGACCGAACAGTCCCCCGCCGGGAATCGCCATCAGCGCCGCCGACAAAAAGGCGGGAAAACGCACGATACCGTGCGCGCCCAGCTCCGTGCCGTGCTCCATGCGAAACTCGGCGACGTCCCGCTCGGCAATGATCTTGGCGTCTCCCAGCGAGCCTCGCCCGTAGATCCCCTCCAGCACCTCGACGTGCTGCGAACCGCCCGCCCAGGTGAAGAAGGTCGTGATCGTATCGGGACCGAACCAGCCGAACTCGCGGAATCGCTCCAGGAGTTGTCCGTGGTTGCGGCCCATCGTATCGAGCGTCTCCTGGTACCCGCGGGGATGGTACTGTTTGGTTTCGGCGTGGACGATGCGCCCCTGGAAGTCGACATTGGGCACTTCGACGGGGTCTTCGCCTTCGCGCGGGCAGATCCATTTGCCGAAGGCCACCGAATCGATGAAGACGGCATCGGGTCGCTCGGCCGATTCGCGAGCCGCCTCGAAGGCTTCGCACACGGATTCGGGAACCGGCGACGGATCCCCCTTGGGATCGCCCTTCAGGCCGCGTCGCGGCGTGAGAATCATGTCGGCCGAGAGGACGGTCAGATCGACGCCCCGGTCGTCGGCGTACGCCTCCAGGGCGAGCGCATTCTGATATCGCGCCCAGTGAACGGGCGAGACAGGCTCGCCATCCTCGCGTTCGAGCAACATCGGAGGTTCGTAGTAGACGCCGACGCCTTGCTTGAGCAGTCCCGCCTCGATGGCGGCGAGTGTGACGTGCAATCCCATACCGTCGGAGACGCCGGCGATCAGCCAGGGTTGCTCCCGCACGCGATCGGCATGCTCGGCCTCTCGAATGCCCTGGAGCCAGTCCTCGTCGAACGAACTGGCGATGTCGTCGAGTCGTGCTCGACCCGCTTCGATGTCTCGAGTCTCATCGATCGTATTATTCATCGATCCGTCCCGTCGCTCGTGGCGAAAATCGAGTGGTCACATCCAAACGTCATCTCCATCCATGCCAACATGGGCGTCACTGTCGAACGGTCGATGTCGGGCGCCGCCGCTCCCCATCTTCACGAGTGTTCAAAGCCCTCTATCGACGTCGGACGAGGGCGGGGTGCGCTCGCCGAGCCCCTGCTTGTCGGAGGAGCCCGCCGAACCAACAGTGCGTACGATATCCACGTCACCCCTTTGTCAGATGGCGGATCGATTGCTAAAAATCAAGTCATTCAGACGTGTTTGAGACCGCAAGATCTGGGACCGCCGGGGAGTCGGCCTCCAATCTCTTCCACAGCCGTGCGTCTCCGAATCGTTCCTCCGCCCTCGAAGCTCCAGCCATGGGAGATTTCTACCGAGATAATCCCGAACTCCAATACTACGTCGAGCGCGGTATCGACTGGGCGCCCCTCGTCGAACTGACCGAACACGACTTCCAGTTCGAGGATGGGTTCGACACCACCGACGAGGCAGTCGACTTCTATCGGAGCGTCCTCGAGATGGTCGGGGAGTTCGTCGCCGAGGAGATCGCCCCTCGGGCCGACGAACTTCTGGGAGCGTGGGATCCGGATCGGGACTTCGCTCACGCTCTGCTCCACGCCGAGCGACTCACGCGTCTGCTGGCCGACGAGGCCATCTGCGACCTTCTTTACGAGCAGAGCCAGACGCATCCGGAACGGCGCGAAGTCTTGGAGCGATATCTCGAGCGAGCTCGTCCGCGGTGCCGCCATCTCGAGGACGTGATCGCCTCGCGCGGCGAACGACTCCTCGATGAACTCGACGAACGTCGCTCCGAACGGCCCGAGGCCGCCGAGTGAACCCGCTCTCAAAATCGCGACTCCACGTCGAGCGACTCCACCTCGAAGGCACGGTCGTTGTCGACCGAAAAGACCGTGTTGCGCGGCACTTCCTGCCAGTCTTCGGTCGTGAGACGCTCCGAGCTCAATTCGACGACGTGATAGGGCTCGTCGTCCTCGGGCCTGGCGTGCCGCTCGCCGCATATCTCGCAGCGATGCGGACGCTCTCGTTCGATGTACCAGAGCGATCGACCGAAGCGCGAGCCGGCGAGGTGTCCCTGCTCGATCCAGAGCGTATTGATGGCGATCTCTGCCTCCTCGTCGATCTCGCGAGCCCACCGGACGATGCGGTGGATGACGTACTGGAGGGTCTCTCGCATCGACCAGTCGGGGTGTTCGCGGCGCTGCGAGCGAAGAAGACGAAAGATGTGTTCACTATCGGTCTCGCCGAGAATCGACTCGCGGGCTTCGGGAGCCATCGCCTCGAGCATGAGGGGACGAATTTGATCGAAGTAATCGATGTGTCCGTTGTGAGCCAGCAGCCCCTCCTCGGCGGTAAAGGGATGGGTGTTGACCTCTTTGGGCGTCCCAACTGTCGCGCGACGGACGTGCGCCAGCAGGGCGGGAGCGCGAATGGCACGAGCGTGATTGCGAAAAGCCTCGCTGTCGGCGGCCGGCCCCACCTGACGCTGACAGTGAACGGCCGCCTCCTCGTAATAGCCGATCCCCCAGCCGTGCGGATTGGCGAGGCCTCGCATGTCCTCGAGACTCTGGCGAATGAGGGAGTTCTGGGCTTCGATCAGTTCACACCCGACTCGTGTCGTGTGAGTCGAGCGCAATCCATACAGTCGACACATGACGTCTCCGAGACGAACGGCACTCGGGCCAGTAGCAGGCGAGCTGACCGGGGTGAATCGCTCTCGGAGAATCTACAACAGAGGTTCCCGTCGATGCAACTATGCTCGGCTCGAGGAGGGCCATCATCAGTGTGGGGCTCGCTCTGAGTGGACGGGACGCGAAGCCGCCCACGCCAAAGACATACAGGGACGATCTCGCGAACGCTCGAGTGTCGACGAGGCGCAACGCCCCCGGAGCGTCGGTGGCTCGCCGGCTCATATCCACGATTGTTCCATCCTTGTGCGATCGCCCTGTCTTTCCGAGCGAGAAGCGTTGTCCTCGTGCGAATCTTGGATTATAGTCTCGCGCACACGTCTTCGTGTGGTTGTAGGACGGGTGCCCGAGAGGGGCTCGGGACGAGTCTCGACGTCGCCATCATGTCATTGAGCTGTGCCCCCACAAAAAATATTATGTTGAATCGTATATTTCGAGTATCGCTCGCCCTCGGTCTGTGTACGTTGGGACTCCTCGCGACCTCCCCGGCTCGAGCCGAGGTTCCCTCGACCATGACCCATCAGGGTCGACTCTTGGAGGAGGGAGATACCCCGGTCCAGGGAGAAGTCCAGATGACCTTCACGATCTACGACGCCGAGACGGGAGGTTCGATTCTGTGGGAGACCTCCCAAACGGTCGAGACCGATACCAGTGGGTTCTATTCGACGACACTCGGCAGCGACGACAACCCCCTAACCCCTGGGGTCTTCGAGGGTGGTTCCGCCTGGCTGGCCGTCTCGATCGAAGGCGGTGAGGAAATGGAGCCGCGCATGCAGCTCAACACGACTCCATACGCCAAGCGCGCCGAACTGGCCGAAAACGTCGATGACGGCTCGGTCGAGTCCTCGGATCTCGCCGACGACTTCGAAGTGGAAAGCGATCAGGTTGGAGGCGTCAACTGGGACGACGTCTCAAACACCCCCGAGGGCCTCGACGATGGCGACGACGACACGCTCGGAGGATTGAGCTGCCGGAGTGGGGAGGTGGCTCGCGCCGACGGCAGCGGCTGGAACTGCGACGGCATCACCCACGAGCCCGACTGGGACGACGTCCAGAACAAGCCTTCGGGGATCGCCGATGGTGACGACGATACACTTGGCAATCTAAACTGTCGAAGCGGTCAGGTTCCCCAGCAGACGGGAGCCGGCTGGCAGTGCGGCTCGAGCCAGGTGTCGGTCCAGTGGAGCGACGTCGAGAACACGCCCTCGGACATTGCCGACGGCGACGACGATACGCTCGCCGAGCTGAACTGCTCGACCGATCAGGTTGCCCGATACAATGGCTCTCAGTGGGTCTGCGTCGACGAGAGTGACTACTCGGATGGCGACGCCGTCTCGGCTGTCGGCCAGGCCGACGACTACGTCAAAAACTCCGAGGACGACCGCATGCAGGGCGAGCTCGACGTCGACTCGGTCGACCTGAAGGGCGGGAGCGTCAAGAACATCCCGACGCCCCAGCAGGACGATCAGGCGGCATCAAAGGGATACGTCGACAGCCAGGCCACTCAAGCCGAGCAAAATGCCAAACAGGAGGCCAAACAGGCGAGAGACGAT
>JAQCND010000461.1 GCA_028274765.1 Bradymonadaceae bacterium | reverse complement strand
CGACGCAAACTACCTCATCGATCGCGAGGAGATTCTGACCTCCATCCAGACGGATGTCCAACGCTGGTGCTCGAATCGGCGTCGGGGCGCGCTGGCCCTCTACGGCGAAGCCGGTATCGGCAAAACGACGCTCCTCAATCGACTCTATCGCGAGTGGCAGCGCGATCTGGATCTGTCGGTTTGCTACGCCCATCTCGTCGACAAGGTCACCGACGTCGAATCGGTGCGACGCCTCCTGGCCGATCTCTTTCACCTCGAGGACCCACCGACCGATCGCGAGGCGTTTGTCGAACGCCTTCGCCGCTGCGATCCTCGTATCGTCCTCGTCGACGACTGTCACCACATGTTCTTCCGCAAGATCGGAGGCTTCCGGGCGCTGGCCTTTTTCTTCAACGTTGTCAATCTCACCGACGATCGCCACTACTGGCTGTTGACCTCCAACAAGTTCGGGTGGCGCTATCTCCAGCGCGTCCAGGAACACCAGCACTTCTTCGGGGAGAGCCTGCATATCGAGCCGTGGAGCGTCGAGCAGATCCGGTCGCTCATCCAGCGTCGCAACGAGCGCACCCCCTACAACATTAGTTTTACGGATCTGGTTCTCACGCGCGACGAGGATCGCGACGATTTCTACGAGGTCGTCCAGACGGCCAACGGGTACTTTCGCCTGCTACGCGAATTTTGCCAGGGCAATCCCCGGATTGCGCTCGATTTCTGGCGCCGCAACCTCATCCCCGAGGAGGACGGGACGCTTCGGGTGAGTCTCTTCAAGCAACCCTCGACCGCGGTGCTGGCCGACCTGAGCGACGATCATCTCTTTGCGTTGACCGCCCTCGCCCAGCACGGGGCGCTCAGTGCCGGAGAGGTGGCGGCCATCATCAACGCCGACCAGGGGTTTTGCAAGATGGCGCTCAACTACTTCGAAGAGCTGACGCTCGCCGAACGCGTCCCCGGAACGCGGCGCTATCGTCTGACGACTTTCTATTTTCGACCGGTCATCGAACGGCTGACCAAGCTCAATTTCCTCTGGGTGTAAGGTGTCGTCATGGGGTCTCAACTCCTCGCTTCCGTTGTCGCCTCCGGGCTGCTTCCCCTTCTCGCCCAGGCCCCCGAGCCCGAGAAGGTCGCGAAGCTGGCGCAGAAAGTCGAGCTGCTCAATCTCACCAAGCTCGCGATCGCGGCGGCCATCATCGGGACGGGCTTCATGGCGAGTCGGCTCGTCCGCGAGACGCTCCATCGCCTCGGCGAGGGCAACGCCAAGCGGCGTCTGTTGATGAAGAAGATCACGAGCTTCGCCCGGGTCGGGCTCTTCGCGATCACGTCGTATCTCGTCGTCATGACTTTCTTCGACTATCAGGAGGATCAGGCGGCGCTGGTCGGGCTCGGCGGCACGCTGGCGGTGGCGCTCGGCTTTGCACTCAAGGACATCTCCTCGAGCCTCATGGCCGGGATTTTGATTTTGATCGATCAGCCCTTCCAGGTGGGCGATCGTGTCAAATTCGAAGATACGTACGGGGAGGTCAAAGAGATCGGGTTGCGCACCGTGCGGATCCAGACACTCGACGACAACGAAGTCTCGATTCCCAACAGCAAGTTTCTCGAATCCGAGGTCGCGTCGGCCAACGCCGGCGAGCTCGACATGATGGTCTCGATGGAGTTTCACATCTCGATGACCGAGGACTTCGAGCTCGCCAAGCAGATCCTCTACGAAGCCTGTACGACCTCTCGATATGTCTTTCTCGAAAAGCCCGTGACCCTCGAACTCGAGGAGGGCGTCAAAAACATCGCTTTCTGTACGACGCTTCGCTGCAAGGCCTACGTGATCGATGCGCGCTACGAAAAATCATTCGTCACCGACGTGACTGAACGGGCCAAGCGCGCCTTTCGCGAGTACGATATCGACTACCCTTACACTCGCGAGGTTCAGTTCGAGAATCCCGGACGCAGCGAATACGACGATCCGGACGAGAATCTCAATCCCACGCTCGGCGAGCAAGAGCGAGTCGAGCGACCGAGCGGCCTCCACTCGAGCGGAACGTCGGAGTAGTCTCCCCGCGAGGTTCGTATACGACGACGTCGCCCCACGCTGGACATCGGGCCATCGAGCGTCGGAGATGAGGTCAGGTGTCGAGCCAGGACTGGAACTGCTCGCGCAGCCGACTTCCAGCGGTTTCGGCCTGGGTCCGAAGTAGCTGCCAGGTGCGACGCAGCGTCCCCCACCGCCCGTGCCGTTCTCGGCGATCGAGCATGTTCCGAAGATAGAGGGCGCGTGCCAGTGAGCGCTGCACTTTACCGCTCTTGGTGCGGGGAATCGAGCGAGGGGAGAGAGCCACCAACGCGTCGGGCTCGACGTCGAGATGGCGGTCGAGCAGATGTCGCATGGAGCGTTCGACCGGCTCGCGCTCGGCCCCCGACTGCAGCTCGAAGGCAATGACGAGCTGTTCGCGACTGGCCTCCGTCTCGTCATCGGCTTCGACGCCGAAGGCCGCCGTTCGTCCCGCGTAGACCCCATCGACGGCGTCGACAAAGAGCTCCACTTCCTCGGGGACGAGGTGCCGCCCGTCGCGCCACGCGATGCGATCGTACGCTCGCCCCACGACGTACAACTCTCCATCGGCCAGGTAGCCGAGATCGCCGGTGTGGAGCCATCCCGACTCGATTCGCGTGCGCTCACGTTCGGGGCTATCGGAATCCTCACCGACATAGCCTCGCATGACGTTCGGCCCGCGGAGCGCGACTTCTCCGAGTCGCCGCTCCTCCAGGGAGACGCCGTTCTCGTCGACGATGCGACATTCGATCCCGTCCAGCGGCGTCCCGATCGAGACCAGATGCATACGCTCGGCCGGATCGGGGGCCCCCCGCTCGGGACG